>DATJYI010000026.1:0-17933 GCA_035499635.1 Nitrospiria bacterium
CTGAATGCGTCGGGCGGACCCCTGGCGATCAGCGGCCAGAACTTCAAACTGCAGATCGCCCAGCGGGGCCCGGATAATAGTTGCGACGCCAACTTTGTGGGGGAAAGCTACGCCGACGTCTCGACGACGAGCGGCGCAATCCGCTTCTTCAACAACCCAACGCCGGCGGACGGCGGGCCGCTGACGGTCAACGCGAACGACCCAGCCGACGGGACCAATCCCACCGTGGCGCAGAATTATCTGGAATCCAACACCAGCTTTACCAACGGTCAAGCGGCCGTTCCCGCCGGCTCCGACGGGCTGTGGGATGTGGCGCTGGAAGACGTGGCCTCGCTGCCCAACACCACCTATTGCTTCCGGGTCGTCAAATCGGACGGCCGCACGCTCGACAGCTACACCGTCCTGCCGGACATCACCACCACCGGCGTCAAATTCACGGTGTTGATCGATGACAACGCCGCGCAGCGAAGCGGATCCCCCTATGCCGTGACCACGACGGGATCGGCCGCGATCTACGGGACCAGCGCCGCCAACAACAATTACCTTGGATACCGTCGGTCCAATGTCACGGTGCCACAAGGGGCGACGATCCAGCACGCCTATCTCAAGGTCTACGTGTCCTCCATCACCGCGACGTCGCCAGCCACCCTTCAATTGAACGGGGAGGCGAGCGACAACGCCGCGGCCTTCTCTGCCGCAAACGGCAATCTGTGCAATGATCCGGTGACGCCGAGTTGCACGAACAGGCCCTGGACGACCGCCGCCGTAACCCGGGTTATCAACGATCTGACCAACAACTACTACTACTTCGATGTGACGTCGATCGTCCAGGAGATCGTCAACCGGCCGGGCTGGGCCACCGGCAATGCGATGGACTTCATTGTCCATCTTCCGAACGTCGGCACGGAGGCGACCTTTGCCTTCAAGACCTCGACGAACCCGGCGGAGCTGAGCATTCTCTACAACGATTCGGCTGATGCGGTCCGTTCGCCGACCGTTTCCGTCGCCGGCGGCTACACCAATCCCAACAACGCGTTTGTGTCGGACGACGTCTATGCCACCACCGTGAATTCGACCAACGCACATGAAGACTACGGCTCGTTCAACATCGCCAATCTGTCCAATACGATCATCGACGGCATCTTGATCCAGGCCGAGGCCCATGTGAGCTCGTCCACGACCCGCGCACAATACACCATTCAACTCTCCTGGGACGGCGGGACAAGCTGGACGACGGCAAAACCGGCCTTCCAGCAGGATACGACCGACCGGATCGAGTCCTACGGCGGAGCGGACGGATGGAACCACGTTTTTGTGCCGTCGGAACTGACGAACGCGAATTTCATGGTCCGCATCCAGAACAGTTTTGCATCCGGCACCAATGACGCCTTCGTGGACCATGTCACGGCCCAGGTCTTCTACCACACGCCCGGCGGAGGAGGCCCGGACGCCGTTTCCTATTTCAACGTCACCGAACCGGCGCTCAACAATCTCGGCGGGCGGACCGGCCAGCAGATCCGGGTGATCGGCGCGAACTTCGGCACCGTCACCCTGGGCTCCGGGAACGGGGAAAATTGCGCGGGCGGCGCCGGTACAGGCTGCATTCAGATCGGTAGTTACACGATTCCTGATGATGGCAGCATCACGACCTGGACGTCGGATACCATTGTCTTCACTCTGCCCGCCGGGATCACCAGTTATGGGAATTCGCTGACACTCGTGTCGGCAGGCACCTCGGACGGCAGCCCCCTGAATTTCAATGTCTCTCCCCAGATCACGTTGCTCACCCCAGCAGCGGCGACGGGTGCAAAGGAGGGGGACAGCGTGACAATCACGGGCACGCGCTTCGGCAGCGCGCAAGGCAGCCTGGGCGTCTTCTTTAACGACGGGACCGCCAACCGGACCGCCACGGTCACCGGATGGTCCGACACCGCCGTCACCGTCACCGTGCCGTCGGATATTCTGGATACGGTCAACAGCGTGACCATCTCCGTCTATCAGGGGACGGGCGGCGACAACTCGCTCTTCTCGCAATCGGCCGGCTACAACATCCTGCCGCAGATTGTTTCAATCAGCTCGATCGGGACGAACGCGGCGAGGGAATATGTCTCGACCGACAATGACGGCATCATCGTGCTGAACGGCAATCATTTCGGCGCGTCCGGGGCGGTCACCATCCTCGGCTTCACCGCCACGCAATCGGCGCAGTCGCCCACTTGCAGTCCGGCCTATCAATCAACCTGCATCCGGCTGCGGGTGCCAACCGCCATTCCGGCCAACAGTTACACGGGCAATATCGTGGTAACCAGGTCCGGAGGAGACACCGCTGCCTTCACCGGTTTCCGGATCCTGCCGCGGATTACGTCCCTGACGCCCAACGCCGGCCCGTCGGGCACGAGTGTGACGATCGCGGGCGACCACCTCTGCCAACCGTCCGGCGTCTGCACCAATGCCGCGGGCTGGAACACGCCGGATGACGGGAATGACGTGCTGTGGAATGTCGGGAACGATGGAACTGTGACGGGTACGCCGACCGATTCGCAGATCGTGGCCACCACGCCGTCGCTGGCCGCGGGTTCGTACCCGGTTTTCGTCCGCTCCGCCGATTTCGACAGCAATTCGCTGCCCTTCAACGTCCAGAGTGCCGCGACCACGCTGGGTGACGGAACCGATCCCGCCGCCTACACCGTGGGCCCGTGCCTTGCGCCCTGCTCCACGTTCCAGTATCTTGATCAATTCACGTTTGCGACTGTGCCGACCACGTCCAAGGTGTCGAGCCTGACGGTGACGACGACCAACTCCGCCGCCATCGCCAGCATGAAGATCATGGACACCGGGACGACCCAATATTTCACCACACTCGCTTCCCCCGACTCGGGTTCCGCCAACACCTGGACCTTCAGCGGGGGGACGCCCATCTCGCCGGCGGTCGCCACGGCTGCGTTCCGTGTGATGGTGACGATCAAGGATGACGCCGCCATCACGTCGGCGTTCGGCAAGGACCTGATCCCCGTCACCGGCGCGGTGACCTCCTTCGCGTCGACTTCTGACTTCCCGGCGCCGGGCAGCCCGGATGTCCAGACCGGCGCCGATACGGCCGGCACCACGGTTACCGTCGACAACCTGCCGCCGGCTGACGCCACGTGGGGGACACTCACGCCGGGTAATGCCCAGGTCGTCCTGAACTGGACCAACCCGACGGACGCGGATTTCGCCCAGGTGGTGATCGTGAGGGACACCGCCTCCATGGCGGGCAAGAGTTTGTCCGACGCGGTGACATATACCGCCGGCCAGCATCCGTTCGGCGGCACGGATACAGTCGTCTATGCCAACAACGGGACGACGTTCACCGATACGGGCCTGACAAACGGGACCGGCTACTATTACAAGATCTTCAGCGAGGATGCCTATGGCAACTTCGCCGCCGGCGTGCAGTCGGCCCTGCAGATTCCTGGCGCGAAGCAGATCACCTGCACGGGAGGCGGACCGCTGGCGAACATCCCGGGCGACTTCGCCATCTCCGCCGACACGACCTGCTCGGGTGATCTGACGATTGCCGGCGGCGCGATTCTGACCATGAACGGCGACCCCTCCGTCACCACGTCCGGCCAGCCGTCCATCACGCTCACCGTAACAGGGACGCTGCATGTCACGGGCGTCGCGGCCGGCCCGGCCTCCCGGATCGTGGTCAATCCTGCCAACACGTTTGGCCACATCGTGGCGTCAGACTTCACCATCGACGCGGGCGGCGTCGTCCATTCCAACGGCCAGGGATGCGGATCCAGCCAGAGTTTCAATGTGGCCTCCGGCTTCGGGTGCGTGAACAACGGGACCGGAACGACGGCGGGATACGGCGAAGGGGCCGATTTCAACTCTTCATCAGGCGGAGGCGGCGGAGGCGGGTACGGAGGTGCGGGAGGTCATGGCGGAGCACCCTCCACTTCCGGCGGCGCGGGCGGCTTCACCTACGGCGACAGCAATCTCACCACGATCATGCTGGGCAGCGGGGGCGGGAACAACGCCACCTATTCGCCGACGGCGTTCGGCGGCGCGGGCGGCGGCGCCATCAAGATCGACGCGTCCGGGACGCTGACGATCAACGGCACGATCAGCGCCAACGGCGCCGACGGGGTGCAGGGGACGGGAACCGCCAGCCTGGGGCCGATCTATAACGGCGGCGGCGGCAGCGGCGGGAGCCTCGAGGTGAACGTGCACAATATCGCCGGCCAGGGGCTGGTCCAGGCCGATGGCGGAGATGGAGGGGCGGCGGACACGGTGACCGACCCCCTCTTTGCCGATAATTACGGCGGCGGAGGCGGCGGGGGCCGGGTGCTGATCAACATCGACTTTACGGGATCCAACGGCTTTATCGGCGCCGTTGAGGCACTCGGGGGCGCCTCCGGCGGATCCGGACTCAACAACCATCCGGGCACGCCCGGCGGGGCGGGGAGCGTGACCGTCAACGGTCCCGGAGGGGCCTGTTCATTCACCTTCCCGAGTACATCGGTCATCAGCCGTGACCTGACGTGCGTGGGCGATCTCACGATTTCCAACGGCGCGACCGTTGTCCTGAACGGCGATCCCGCGGTGACCGATCCAGCGACGCCGTCCCTCACGCTGACGGTCAACGGCAATGTGATTGTGTGCGATAATGCCCTCGATTGCTCCACGTCGACGGGCGCGGGCACGACGCTGAACGTGAAGTCGGCCAACACCTTCGTCCGGATCATCGTGGGCGGAAACATGACCGTCGGGCCCGGCGCCGTCATGAGCGCCGACGGAGGCGGTTTCGGCGCCAAAGGGGGCCCGGGAGCAGGGACCGACACGAACGCGGGCAACTTCTCCGGCGGCGGCGGCGGCGGATATGGCGGAGCCGGTGGGGACAGGAACCAGCAACCGGGAGGGGGCGGCCCATCCTATGGCGATCCGGAGATGACGACGATCTTCCCGGGCAGCGGCGGAGGGAACTCGGTCGACTCATCCCGTGGGACCGGCCTGGGCGGAACCGGCGGCGGCGCGGTCGATCTGTGCGTGGGGACGTACACGACCGGTTGTGCCGGAAGCGGTACGTTGACCGTGGACGGCACGATGAGTGCCAATGGCTTGCAAGGCAATAAAAACACACTGACCGGGTATGGCGGCGGCGGCAGCGGCGGCGGTCTGAAGATCACGGCGGGAACGGTGACGGGCAGCGGTCTACTGCAGGCCAACGGCGGCAGTGGCGGCGCGCCGTTCAATAAATTCCTCGTGGGTTTTGGCGGCGGCGGCGGGGGAGGACGAATTTTCGTCCACGCCGGCACGCTCACGTTCCCGACTGGGGTTGAGAACCTCCAGGCTTGGGGCGGTCTCTCGGACAGCGTCCCGAGCGTCGAGGGATTCCCCGGCCGCGCGGGCAGCGTGCTGCTGGTGACCGGCGCGTCTCCTCCGGCGGTGATCCTGTCCGGCGGCGGGACGCTCGATGACGTGTTGGACGGCGCCACCGACGGCACGCAGACGTACGGCTCGCTGACCGTCCTGGGCGCGGCCGGCTCGGACAGCCGGACCTTCGACACCTGGACGGTCAGCACGAATCTGCACGTGACCGGTGCGATTAATTCGGGGGGAAATGTGTTGGTCGTCGGGACCCTGACCGCGGATGGCGCGGTCACGGTGACCGGCGGCACGACGGCGATCAACGGCCCGCTGCTCGCTCCGGCCTCGTTCGTAAACGTGGCGGGGATGGGGAACCCCGCGTTGCGGATCAACGGCGACGTCGATTCCATCGTCGGCATGCTGACCATCGGCAACGGCATGGCGGGCAGCGGTTCCGTGCTGCTGGCCGCCGCCGGGATCACTCCGGGCCATGTCTACAACCATCTGACCTCCGCAACGAGCGTGACGATCAACGCCGGGGGATCGCTCAACGGGAATGGCTTCGGCTGCGGACCGAGTCTGGGCTTTGATATCTCGCCCACCGGGCCCGGCTGCACGACGTCTACCTCGAACGGCCCCGGCCAGGGGGTCGATTGCACAGGCTACTGCGGCGCGAGCGGCGGAGGATACGGCGGCGCCGGAGGAAGGGGCACGGGAGTGTCGGGAGGGTCGGCCTACGGTTCTCCCAGCTTGACCTTAACGACGATGATGCTCGGCAGCGGCGGGGGCACGAATCCCTCCACGCCTCCCGCGAAGCTGGGCGGCGCCGGCGGCGGGTCGATCCTGCTGGATGTGCCGAATGCCCTGACCGTCAACGGAACGCTCAGCGTCAACGGTCTGAACGGCAATCAGGATTCCACCTATCCAGAGGCAAGCGGCGGAGGCAGCGGGGGAAGCCTCTACATTAATGCCGGCGCGGTGACCGGCACCGGCAGTGTTCAGGCCAACGGTGGAAACGGTGCGGGGTCGGCCATCAATGATTACAGCGGCGCAGGGGGCGGCGGCCGGATTTACATCAATTCGGGCACGATCGGCTCAAGCCTGGTAATCTCCGCCCCGCCCGGCACCGGCTCCCAGATACCGTCAGCGGCGGCAGGCACAGTGGTCACCACGGGGACGCCTGATGTCATCCCCCCGGCTTCGGCGACCATCGCGGCGTCGTTGATTCTGATCGCCAACGGCGTCGATTACAGCAACCAGGCCCTGCTCAGTTGGACGGCCGTCGGCAATGACGGGATGATCGGGACGGCGACCAGCTACGCCCTCGGCTACTCGACCTCGCCGATCACCACGCCGGTCACCGACACGATCTTCAACGGCCTGACGCAGGTGAGCGGATTGCCCGTTCCGCTGCCGTCGGGCACCCCGCAATCCTTCACGGTGACCGGGCTGGCTTCGAACCGGACCTACAACTTCGTCCTGAAGGTCTGCGATGCGGTGCCGAACTGTTCTTACTCCAACGTGGCCCCGGTCACACTGCCGCCGGACACAATTCCGCCGGCCGCCGTCAACGACCTGACGACCGGCACGGTGTCAAGCAACTCGGTAGTGCTGCAATGGACATCGCCCGGCGATGACAGCGAGCCGGCCATCGATCCGCCCTGCCCGTGCGGCACGCCGGCCTACTACATGGTCAGATACTCAACCAGTCCGATTACGGCCGGCAATTTCGACACGCTGCCATCGCTGGGGGGGCCCACGACGTTCGACGGCATGACGGTGCCGAAGGGCGACGGCACGCCGGCGGTGATCGTGGTCACGGGCGGTTATGTGCCGAGCGCGGCGGGTCAGGGCGAATCGCTCACAGTGATCGGGCTGAGTCCGAACACGCCCTATTACTTCGCCATCGAGGCGGTCGATGAAGTGGGCAACCAGAGCCCGTTCGGCGTCGCGGTCACGGCGACGACGCAGGCGGTGACGGACACGACTCCGCCCGGCCGGATCACCAATCTGCAGGTCGTCTCCGTCACCGACCGGTCGGCGATGCTCAAGTGGACGGCTCAGGGGGATGACGGCAGCGTTGGAGGGCCAGCGACATCATACGATCTCCGCTACTCCCCCCTCGAGATCATCCCGGGCTCGGCGGGGGATTGTGTGACCACCATCGGGTTCGACCAGACCAGCTGTCTGAACGGGGCGCAGGTGTCCGACCTGCTGCACCAGGTCATGACGGGGGTGCCGGTTCCTGGCCAGCCGGGCGTGCTCCAATTGATGACGGTGAACATGTGCGAAGTCATAAATATCAGCGGGGAATGTGTCGGAGCGTTCCAGCACGCCACTTCCAACACGAACTACTTCTTCGCGATCAGGGTGGTCGACGAGGTGGGCAATCTCTCGCCGCTGGGTACGTTGACCAACACCAACGTCATCGTTCCGATCGATCCGGCCTGCGACGGCAGCGGCACCTCGCAAAATTGCAATCTCCGGACCGACATGCGGGTCGATCCGACCTACGCCGTCCTGGTCTCGGTGCCGCTGCAGGGGCCGCTCTCGCCGACGGCGGTGTTCGGCCCGCTAGACGGGGTGCCTAATTGGTGCGGCGCCAACGATCTGCCCTGCTTGTACAAGTGGATTTCCACCGGCCTGACCGAGAACGATGGGTCGTATCAACTGATGGATCCGGATCCCTGCTCGGCCAATTGTGTGGAACCGGGAGAGGGTTATTTCTTCTTTACGAATATTCCGTCATTGCTCGATTACGGCGGGACGAGCGTCATGGGAGTGACCAACGGCAACTTCGGCGGGATACCGCATTTCGAATATCCGCTGCAACAGGGCATGAATCTGATCGGCAATCCCTTCCAGAAGAATGTCCAGTTGCAGGACACCCACATTCTGCAGACCGGCGGCGGAAGCTGCACGCTCGGAGAGATGACGTTTGTGCAGGCCGTCACCGCCGGCGTGGTCGGCAATGCCGTCTATGTCTGGACCGGCGCGGCGGGAGGAGTTCCCGTCTACTATAACGCGTCGCCGCCGGCCATCCTGCAGCCGTGGCAGGGGTACGAGTTCTTTGTGACGGATGCCTCGTGCGGATATGAATTGCTGGTTCCGGAACCATGAGCGGGGGCGGCGGGGAAAGGGTGAGTGAACGATGCGAACTCCGCAGATGATCACTTGGGCAGATGGGCTCGCGCTGTTTCTTGCCGTGTCCCTGGTGACCAGCGCCTTGTGCGTTGAGCCCGCCGTGTATGCGGCCGACTGGGAGATGCGCCTGTCGGCCAGCCTGCCCTATACGTCGGCCGAGGGGGGCCGGGCCACCCAGTCGGTCACCGTCGGCGCAGGCACGGCGGCGAAGGACGCGTTCGACAACGCGTCCGACACCAAAGCCATCAACGGTCTCGTGATGACGGCGTATGCCTATCATCCGGAGTTCGCGACGAAGGATCGATTTCTGGCTCGCGACATTCGCGCCGACCACTATCCGCAAACCTGGACGATTGACATCGCCTCGAATCAGGACGGCCAGCCGGTCACGCTGAGCTGGACGCTGCCGCCCGGCCGTCCGGGCAGTTGCCAGGACGTGACCCTGAGCCTGACGGACGCATCGACGGGTGTGACGGTGGACCTGCTGGGCCCCTCGTATCACTACACCAACGTGGCGGCGACGCCGCGCCGGTTCACGCTCACCGCCTCCCAGGCGACTCAAGCCACACCAGGCGCGCCGCCGAACCTCCGCAGCCACCACCGCATACGATCGACGGCATCCCGTCTGGTCTGGAGCAAGGTGAACGATCCGGCCGTTGTGGGCTACCACCTCTACCGGAAGGATCCCGGCGCAACGGGCTTTATGCGGAGGACCGTCTCACCGCTCACCAGCCACACATATCTGGATAGTGATTTGGTTCCTGGCGACTATGCCTATTATGTGACCGCGGTTAATTCCACGGGCTGTGAAAGCGAACCGTCCAATACGATTGACGTGACCATCGTATCTAACCCGCATCCTCCGCATCACTGAACGTCTTACCCCAGTTGGCGTGAGCCATGCCGCCTCGACCTCTGTGTTCACTGAATGCGACGATGGGCCGAAACGCCGTCGATCGTGCGACGTGCGTTCGCCGCGTTCTTGACCGATGCCTCGAACACGCTTGACCCCGGGCATGTGACCCGAGTATAAACCCGCCATGACAACGCGGCGCGATCTTGCCAGCTCCAATGCCAGTCGATGGGGCATACCGTCTTCCCGGTGCTTAGTGCATTCGGACCTGTATGGGCCGGCCCGGTCAACGAGGTGCCATGAAGCCTGAGACGGCGGGATCCACGTCGAAGCTGACGGGGCGGGAGGCCCGTATGCTCATTGTGCTGGCGGCGGGTTTCGGCCTGTTGCTGGTCAACGGCCTTTTTCTGATGACCGTGAGATCGGTCGGGCTGTTTGCCGCCTGGATGATTATCCTGCATCTGGCGGTTGGGGTGGCCGTGCTGGCGGCCGCCGCGCTCTTCACAGTAAGCCATCTTTGGTCGGTCCGTGCGGTCCCGGGCCGTCGAAGCCTGTCGATCAGCCTGCTGCTGGTCTCCAGCCTGCTCCTACTTGGAGGAAGCGGCCTCTTCCTGGCGATCGAAGGGGCGACCACCGGCCACCGGTGGGTTTTGACTCTGCATCTGCTCTCCATCCCCCTCTGCCTGCTCGTTGCGCTCCTGCACGCCAAACCCCGACTGTCCCGCCGGGGTTTCAACGACGCGAAGACGCGGCTTCAGCACCCGATGCGGCCGGGACTGCTCTGGACCGGAGCGGCGGCCAGCTTTGTCGCCGGCCTATTCCTGGGACTCGCGCTGCTGGAGCAGAGCCGGGGGACGGACGGAATCGCCTTCGAGGTGAGTGAGCCGCGCCTCGATCCCAAGTTTACCCCTTCGGCGGCCCGGACTGTCGGCGGACACCTGCTGCCGGATGGCGCGCTGAGCAATCCTGCCTACTGCGGAGGCTGCCACAAGGAGATTTACAAGCAGTGGCAATCATCCATGCATCATTTCTCGTCGTTCAACAATCCCTTTTACCGGAAAACGACGCTCTACTCCGCCGAGC
Organism: Nitrospiria bacterium; assembly: GCA_035499635.1. Classification (GTDB taxonomy): domain Bacteria; phylum Nitrospirota; class Nitrospiria; order JACQCE01; family JACQCE01; genus JACQCE01. Next base: position 10,433 of record DATJYI010000026.1, read on the forward strand.
GAAAAGGCATGACGACCATCAAATGGTGCGCGGGTTGCCATGATCCGGCGTTGCTCTTCACGGGCAGGTTGGACGAGCCGGACGTCGACGTGACGAGCGACGAGGCCAAGACCGGCCTCTCCTGCCTGGCCTGCCACGCCGTGCAGTCGGTGCCGAACGTGCGCGGCAACGGCGGTTACGTGATCGACGTGCCCGTGCGCTACCCTTGGGCGGCGAGCGACAGTCCCCTGCTGCAGAGCCTGAACCGGCTGCTGATCTACGCGAAGCCGGCGCCCCACCGGGAGGCGATGATCAAGCCGATCCACCGGACCGCGGAATTCTGCGCCGCGTGCCACAAGGTGGGGATTCCGGAGGAGGTGAACGACTACCGGTTTCTCCGCGGCCAGGACGAGTATGACCACTGGCAGAACAGCGGTGTCTCGGGCAATTCGTCGAGGAGTTTCTATTATCCCAGGGAGTCGAAGCGCTGCCAGGATTGTCACATGCCGTTGGTGAAATCCGACGATCCCGCCGCGGCCAGGCGGGGCGGCTGGATCCGAAGCCACCGGTTTGCGGCCGCGAATTCGGCGATTCCCCATCTGAACGGCGACCGCGAGCAACTTGAACAGGTGACGAAGTTCCTCCAGGACGGCAAAGTCTCAGTCGATATTCTGGGCGTCAAGCGGACGGGCGGGGACGACATGCTGATCGCGCCGCTGGACCGGCTCAGGCCGCCGCTCCGGCCGGGCGACGATCTGACCGTCGAAGTGGTCGTGCGAACCCGGGGCGTCGGCCACACCTTTCCCGGCGGCACGATCGATTCGAACGAGGTCTGGGTCGAATTCACCGCCGTCGACGGCGACGGCCGCCGGATCTATGCCAGCGGGGAGATGAACGCCGGTGGCAAAGTTGATCCGGCCGCCCATTTTTACCGTGCGGTGACGGTCGACCGCCACGCCAATGTGGCCGACAAACGGAACGTGCCGATCGACATGGTGGCGACCGTCTATGCCCGCGTCATCCCGCCGGGCGCCGCCGATGTCGCGCATTACCGGATCCGGCTCCCGGCCGGTGTCCGCGGACCGGTCACCCTGACGGCCAGGCTCCGGTATCGAAAATTCAGCCGCGCCTACACCGACTGGGTCTATGCCGGGAGGCAGCTCCCCTCGACACGCGATCGCTCGACGCGCCTGGTTGATGACAGCACCTATGTTTTTGATGGCAGCCCCGTGCCCGACCTGCCGGTGATCGACGTGGCCGCCGATTCCGTCGTCCTTCCCGTCGGGGAGAAGGCGGCTCAGGGATCCCTTTCTCTTAACCCATCACCCGTGACCCTCCACCCTGCTTCTCCTGAGTGGGAACGGTTCAACGATTACGGCATCGGTCTCCTGCGTCAGGGCGACCTGCGCGGAGCTGAGGCGGCGTTTCAACGAGTGGCCGAACTACAGCCGGACGGCGTCGACGGACCGGTCAATCTGGCCCGGACGGCGTTGCGAGACGGCGATCTGGAAACGGCTCGGCGGCAGCTCGACCGCGCGCTCACGCTGTCGCCGGACAACGCCACGGCGCGCTACTTTCTGGCCGATGTTGACCGTGACGAAGGACGGTACGACGACGCGATTGGCACCCTGCAACGGGTCCTGGAGCGCTATCCGCGGGATCGCGTCGCGATGAATGAATTGGGCGAGCTCTATTTCCTCCAGGGGCGCTTCAAGGAGGCGGCGGCCCTGATGGCGAAGACGCTGGCGATCGATCCCGAAGATGTCGACGCCCGCTATCTTATGATGCGCACAGACTACGCGCTGGGCGATCGCGATGAAGCCGCCCGCCAGCGCGCGCTCTACCTCAAGTATAAAACCGACGAATCGGCCCCGGCGGTGGCGGCCCGCTACCGACTGACGCATCCATATGACAACGACGCCGCCCAGCCTGCGCATGTGCATGAATGAAGGGGGCAGGGTCAGGTCGCCGGAGTCCTGAAAACCAGTAAAGTGCATCGATTGATCAGTCCCTGAATCCCGCTGGATCAATTATTATTCAACAGCACCGACACGCTGTCCGTGCCGGAGTCGGTGACGACGAGGTCGTCGAAGCCGGTGTTGTCGAGATCACCCGCCGCCACGCCGGTCGGCCGGTCCTGGCTCGGCATCCCCGTGGAAAAACTGACGGCCGGCTGGAATGTTCCGTCGCCAATCCCTAACAGGACTGACACGTCATCGCTACAATAATTGGCGGTGACGAGATCCTGGAAGCCGTCGTTGTTGAAATCCCCGATGGCAATCGCCCGGGGATTGGAGCCGACCGCGTAGGTGACAGGCGGCTTGATCAGACTTCCGAATGGGTTGAAGGTGCCGTCGCCGAGGCCAAACAGGATCGTGACCGAATCGTGTGAGCCGATCGGAGCAGAGCAACTTTCCCCTGCCGATCCCTGATTGACGACGGCCAGATCGGCAAAGCCGTCGCCGTCGAAATCGCCGATGACGACGGCCGCCGGCCCGGCGCCTGGAGGAAACGGCACGGCGACCGGCGAAATCCCGGTTGTCTGGAATGTCCCGTCGCCGTTGCCCAAGATGATCCAAACGGTATCACCCGGCACATCGGTGACGACAAGATCCAGGTTGGCATCCCCATCGACATAACCGGCGGCGACCGCCCACGGGCCGCTGCCGAGAAGCGAAACCGGCGAGAAGAGCGCTTCGGTAAATGTCCCGTCGCCGTTTGAAAGCAGGATTGTCACATTGCCGTTTGTGCCGTTGCCGTGATAATTTGCCGTGGCCAGGTCATCATACCCGTCCCCATTAAAGTCCCCGGCGGTCACCGACAGCGGCGTCTGGTTCGTAACGGCCGTCGCCGGACTGGCCGAGGCAAACGTTCCGTCGCCGTTGGCCAGCAGAATCGCCGCGTCATCGGCGCCAGGGTTCGCCGTGGCCAGATCAACCAACGTATCGTTATCGAAGAGGCCCTTTGCGATCGACACAGGGTTGCTGCCAGACCCGATAGCGGCGGTGCTCATCAACGTAAGGATGCCGGTATTGTCGCCCGTCAGGATCGACACGGTGTTCGTATCCTGATTGGCGACGGCGACGTCCAGCGGAAGAAGCGGATCACCATCGGTCGTGGCGTTGAGCTGGCCGATCACGAGCGCCTGGGGATTCCGGCCGCCGCCGAGGCCGTATTCGGTCGCCGCACCGAAAGTCGGCAGGATCGTGACGAGCGCCGTGCCGGAGCAGTTGGTGTTCTCATTGCTGATGGCGCGGATGGTGACGGGATTGGATGCCGGAACGCCGGCCGGTGCAGTGTAGTCCGCATTGTTGGGTCCGGTGGATGCAATCGTGCCGTTTGATCCGCCGCCGTCAACGTTCCAGCTGACAGAGCCGTCCGATACGAAGCCGGTGACGGCGGCGCTGTATGAATGGGTGGCTCCGGCCGGTATCGCGTCTGGGTTGGGTGAAACGGCGACGGTGAGAGAGGGACTTCCTCCGACCGCAAGAGTTACGCCGGCGCTGACGACGGCGTCGGCGGTCGCCGAAATTGTCGCGGGCGAATTGGTGCTGTCCACCGCCGTGGCCAGTCCGGTGCTGCTGATTGTGGCGACTGATGCGTTGGATGAGCTCCAGCTGATTGTCGGCAGCATAAAATTGGGCGGCCTTGTTTGATAGGAAATTGCGGCGATGAATTGTTCTTGTGACGGAGCCCCGCACACGGTCAATGCCGTCGCCGGATCGGGCGTGACAGTTACGGAGGCAACCGGATTTTGCACGGTCAGCCCCATGGTCCCGGAGACGCTGCCGTTGTGGACGGCGGCCGTGATAGTGAACACGGCGTCATAGGTCGCCGTGCTGATGAATTTAAGTGTTGCCAGACCGCTTGATGTCACGGTGACGACACCGGCATCGGAGGGGTCGGACGGGGCGGCGGTCCAATCAAATTGCACCGCGCAGGGGGCGCCTGTTGCAGTGGCAGCCACGGCGTTAAATTGGATCTGGTCTCCAATGTAATCTGGCGGTGAACTGATACGACTCACGGTGACCGTCGCGACCCTGCAACCGCCCCCGCCGCCTCCGCCGCCGCCGCAGGCGGTGACCAGCATACTGAGAGCCAAGACGAGGTATAAGTAGAAATGATGATAGTTGAGGTAAGAAACTGGACGCCGGGGAGGAATGATTCGAGTGATGAGCGACCAGTCACTGATCACCATATCAATAACTTAGCAGAGACCTTGAAAATGTCACGGCCGTGTTGCGTGATCACCGCCGGCACACAATATTGTCGATGAGCCGGGTCCGGCCGATCCGGACGGCGATCAAGAACACCGCCCTGCGGCTGACCCGTTGTAGCGGGGCGAGCGTGTCGGGGTCGCACACGGCCAGGTAGTCGATCCGGATCAGCGGGGAGCGCGCCAGCACCCGCCTCATTGCCGTCCGTAACCCTCCCGCCGACCGTTCACCCCGCCGGTACAGTGCCGCTCCTGCCGCCAGTGCCTGGGAGAGCAGCGGGGCCGCCTCCCGTTCGAGCCGGTTCAGATATCGGTTGCGCGAGCTCATTGCGAGGCCGTCCGACTCCCGGACCGTCGGGCAGACGATGACGTCGACGTCCAGATGAAAGGACCGGACCAGCTGACGGATGACCAGCGTCTGCTGGTAATCCTTTTGACCGAGATAGAGTCGATCGGGTTGGACGAGATTGAGCAGCTTGAACACCACCGTTGCCACCCCGTTGAAATGACCGGGGCGTGATACGCCCTCCAGCACGTCGCCCAGCGGCCCGGCGTCGATTCGCATTTCATCGCGGGGCGGGTAGATCTCTTCGTTCGATGGGACGAAGAGCAGATCGACGCCGGCCTTTCGGCAGAGAGCGGCGTCGCGCGCGAGCGGCCTGGGATAGCGGCGGAAGTCCTCTCCAGGGCCGAACTGCGTGGGATTGACAAAGATGCTGACGGCCGTGACGTCGCACCGGCGCCGCGACTCATCGATGAGGCTGAGATGTCCCTCATGCAGCGCCCCCATCGTGGGAACGAAGCCGATGGTGCGGTGGGTGGTTTTATGTCGAGCGAGAGAACGTTTGAGTTGGGCGACTGTCTTAATGAGTTTCAAGAATTTTGGGTCCAGGGTCCGGGGGCCAGGGTCCAGAACACCAACCGCTTACTCTGATTGTTTTTCCGGGAAAGCGATGAAATCAATCCGATCAGAAGCCGAGCGACTTCATTGCGCTTATTTTCCAGGAAGGAGAATTCTGATTCTGTAAAGTATTTCAACTCTTTTGACAGCAGCAGAGAGGTCTCAAGCTCTCCGAGTGATCCTTTGGACATACCGAGGAAGTGCAGATATTCCTTGCGATGTTGTCGTTCATATCTTTCAGCGATGTTGGCCGCAATTGAGACTGCCGCGCGACGCATTTGTGATATGAGGCCATATTGTTCGTCTCTTGGGAAGATTTTTGTCACCTCATACACTTTCAATATCAGGGCAAAAGATTTTTGCCAAACGACGAGATTTTTGAATCCTTTGGTTTTCATCTTGTCCACTGGTCCCCCGATCCTGTTACTACCCCCTCGCTGGCTCTTTCACCCGGCCCCTGGCTACTGGACCCTTCATTTTCTCGGCACGTAATAATGCGTCCCCTGTTTGACGGCGCCGATTTGTTTGATCAAGTCCTCCAGATCGCCCGGATTGTTCACGAAATCGATCGCCTCGGTCTGGATGACCAGCAGGGGGCTCTGCTCGTAGTGAAAGAAGAACTTGTTGTAGGCTTGGTTGATCGTGTCGAGATAATCCCACGGGATTTCCTTTTCGAACGGCCGGCCGCGGTGTTCAATCCGTTCAATCAGCGTGTCGGTCGAGGCCTGCAGATAAATGAGCAGGTCGGGCGTGGCGACGCGCGGGGAGAGGAGCTGGTAGAGCTGGTCGTAGAGCGCGCGCTCTTCGTCGCTCAGCGTCACCGAGGCAAAGATCTGATCCTTGGGGAGAAAATAGTCGCAGATGGTCATCCGGCTGAAGAGGTCCATCTGGCCCAGCTCCGCCTGCTGGCGGTAGCGGGAGAGGAGAAAGAAGACCTGTGCCTGGAACGCGTACCGCTTCGGATTCTCGTAAAATTTGGAGAGGAAGGGATTCTCCTCGACTTTTTCGAGCACCAGGCGGGCCTGCAACCGGTCGCTGAGCAGACGGGCGAGGCTGCTCTTGCCGACGCCGATCGGCCCTTCGATGACCAGATAGCGGCTGGTGGTCGCTCCGACCATTATCTCACGTGAGTGGTCGGTCTGGCGCGGCGGACACCGGCTCAAGCCGGCGAACGGCGTGGCTGTCCGTCAACCGGCTGAGCAAATCGGCGATGGTCGCTCCCAAGACGGGATGGACGATGTCGGACGCGATTTCCCCCAGCGGCACAAGAACAAACCGCCGATGCTCCAGCCTCGGATGGGGAAGGGTCAGCCCCGGCTCGTTGATGACGGCGTCGCCGTACAGCAGCAGATCCAGATCGATCGGCCGGGAGAACGGTGGTTTGTCACCGTATGGCGATGGTTCGGGGTGCGGGGGCATCGCCGGCCCCAAAGCAGAGCTTTGGGGAGAATTGCATTCTGCAGCACGGGCCCCCGCTGATGAATGAACGGGGGGGAGCTGAGCATCTCCCCCCGAATGAGCGAGCGCATTGTGCGAGCGGATCAAGCGCCGCCGTCCCAACTGCGCTTCAATGCGGAGGCATTCATCGAGCAGTTGCCGTGGCGTGAGCGTCGTACGCAGTTCCACAACGCCGTTGATGAACCACGAAGGCTGTTCTCCGGCCTGGCGGGCGGCGGAATTTACCACCGGTTCCGTTTCGTACCAGGTCGACCGGCGACTGAGCGTAATTCCGGGCAGCGCGGACAGCGCGACCACGGCCGCTTCGCACAGGGCAAGCCGCTCCCCCTGATTGGAGCCGATCGCGATATAACAACGGACCCGGGACTGAGCCGTCATCATCATCCGCCACGTGTTACGCCAGTGAACCGCACTACAGCCGTTTCAGCCGGTCGAGCGCCTCGGCCAACCGCGCAGGCGGGACGGTCATCGTCATCCGGATGTACCCTTCGCCCGCCTCGCCGAACCCGTTGCCAGGCGTCGACACGATGCCCGCCTGCTGGAGCAGCCGTGCGGTGAAGGCGGCTGATGCGACCTTCTTGGGCGTGCGGATCCAGACGTAGAAGCTGGCTGCGGGCGTCTCCGCTTCCAGACCGAGTTGCCGCAGGCCGGGCACGAACAGATCGCGCCGCTGCTGGTACTCCCAACGGATCGCGTCGGTCACCTCGGCCGGGCTTTCGAGCGCGGCGATGCCCGCTTCCTGAATTGCCTGAAACACGCCCGAATCGAGGTTGCTTTTCACTTTTCCCAGTGCGGCGATGACGTCGCGACGGCCGACGGCGAAGCCGATCCGCCAGCCGGTCATGTTGAAGGTTTTCGACAGCGAGTGGAACTCGATCCCGACCTCCTTGGCGCCGTCGACCTGCAGAAAGCTCGGCGGCCGCCGGCCGTCGTAGTAAATCTCCGAG
>DATJYI010000027.1:0-4947 GCA_035499635.1 Nitrospiria bacterium
CACCAACTGGTGCAGTGGATCGCGGGTGGGGGGGCGGGACCGTGAGCAACGATCTGTCGGCGGTGCTGCCGGAACTGATCGTGTCGGTCGGTGCCTGTCTGCTGCTGCTGGTCGACCTGGCGCTGCCCCGGTCGGCCCGCGCCTGGCTGGCCTATCTGAGCCTGCTCCTGATCGGCGCGGCCGGTGCGGCGACGCTCGCGCAGGCGACCGGCCATGCTGAAGCGTTCGGTGGCCTCTTCATCCTCGATCCGTTCGCCTCCTATTTCAAGCTCCTGCTCTATCTGGCGACGGCGTTGACCATCCTGCTCTCGATCCGCTATCTCGAGATCGAACGGATACACCTGGGTGAATATTACGCGTTTCTGTTGCTGGCCACCTGCGGCCTGATGGTGATGGTCTCCAGCGGAGACCTGATCCCCATTTTTCTGGGGTTGGAATTGGCCTCGGTGTCGCTCTACATCCTGGCCGGGCTGAACCGCCATGAACGCCGGCCGATTGAAGCGGCGGCCAAATATTTCGTGCTGGGATCGTTGTCGGCGGCGATTTTCCTGTTCGGCATGTCACTGCTCTTCGGCGCGACGGGGACAACGCTGTTGGACACGGCGGCGGCGGTGCTGGCGCACGGACACGGCGGCCCGGTGCTCTGGTTGGCGATGATTTTTCTGCTTGCGGGGTTCGGATTCAAGGTGGCCATCGTGCCCTTTCACATGTGGACTCCGGACGTTTATGAGGGCGCGCCGACTTCCGTGACGGCGTATATGTCTGTCGCCATGAAGACAGCTACTTTTGCCGTGTTCCTTCGTGTATTCCTAGAAGTATTTGGCCCGATCAAACCCCACTGGACGGCCTGGTTGATCGTCCTGTCCTTATTGACCATGCTGGTGGGCAATCTAGCCGCAATCGCGCAGCAGAACATCAAGCGGATGCTGGCCTATTCCAGTATCGCCCACGCCGGTTACGCCATGATCGGGTTGATCGTCGGGGGCGGGTTGGGCACGATGAGCCTGATGCTCTACATGGCGATCTATACGGTGATGAATCTGGGCGCCTTTGGCGTCGTCATCCTGATGCGGCGGACCGGCGCGCAAGGGGAGCAAATCAGCGACCTGTCCGGGCTGGCGAAGGAGCAGCCGGCCGTCGCCCTGGCCATGCTGATCTTCATGTTCTCGCTGGCCGGTCTTCCGCCGACGGCCGGGTTTGTGGCGAAATTCTATTTGTTCATGGCGGCGGTCAACGCCGGCTTGGCCTGGCTGGCGGTCGTTGGCGTACTGCTGTCGGCGGTTTCCGCCTACTATTATCTGCGTGTGGTCATGGTGATGTACATGAAGGAACCGTCCGGCCCGATTGAACTGGCCTGGTCGCCGTCAGCCGTGGCTGCGATCGCCCTCATCCTGGCGGTGACGCTGGCCATCGGCCTCTATCCCTCGCCCTTGGTCAGTTATACGCAGGATGCGACGTTGCACCTGTCCGTCCATCCGTAGTCGTCCGCCCACTCCCGACCGAGTCCCTTAACCGGCCGTCCGGACAGGGAAATTGCGGTTTTACGCCAATTCGGTTACACTAATCATGATCCCAGGGACACCGTTTCATGGCCCTGAAAAAACAGTATCCACGTCCGTCCAGGCCTCGAGCACATCGTGGATCCGGCGGAACCCTGCCCACCGACACACCAACGATGGTCGAAACGCTTGTGAACCACCTGCCGGTCCTGATCTTTCGCTGCCGGAATGGCCGCGAGTGGAGGCTGGAATTCGTCAGTGACGGCTGCCATGCGCTGACCGGCTATCGGCCGGATGAGCTGACCGGCAAGGGGGCGGTCTCCTGCGTTCGGAAGATCATCCATCCCGAAGATTGGAAAGCGGTACGGGAACAGGTGCAGCACGCGCTGGAGTTGCGGCAGCCGTTTCACATCACCCTCCGCATTCGGACGAAATCCGGTGAGGACGAACGGGTTTGGGTGCAGGGATGCGGCATCTTCGACGCCGACGGATCATTGCGCGCGCTGGACGGGCTCGTCACCGGCATGAAGGCCGGTGCCCCAACGACGGACATGCAGCAGCAACTGGAAGACAGCGAGCGCCGGTTTGCCAAGGCCCAACGGGTGGCCCATTTTGGGACGTGGGAGCGCGTCCTCGACACCGGCACCATTCGCTGGTCTGACGAATTTTTCCGCATCATCGGCTATGATCCGCAGGCGTTCATCCCCTCCACGGACAAACTCACGCAGTGCATCCACCCCGATGACCGTCAACGGGTCTGTCAGGCGATCGAGGCCACGCTGTCTGACGGCAAACCGTATGACATCCAGTATCGGATCGTGAGGCCGGATGGCTCGGAACGATACGTGCACAGCCAGGGAGAAGTGACCATTGACGCCCGGGGCCGGCCAGTCCGCATGTTCGGCACGCTTCAGGACGTGACCGACCAGATGCGTGCGGAGGAGGCGGTGCGCTGGAGCGAGGGACGGCTGCAGGAGGCTGTGCGCGCGGCCGATGCCGGTATTTTTGATCATGATCATCTCGCCAATACCAACTACTGGTCGCTGAGACAACGGGAGATCTTCGGCGTGGGCTCCGATGAGGTGGTGACGTTGCCGATGTTTCTCTCCGCCATTCATCCCGATGATCGTGACTGGATCAGGGATGCCGTCCGTCAGGCCCACGACCCGGCAGGCGATGGCCGGTTCGACGTGGAATACCGGATCATCCGCCGCGACGGCGACGTCCGGTGGCTCTCCACCCAATCGCAAACCTTCTTTGCTTCCGTCGCCGGCACACGCCGCCCCGTCCGCACCGTCGGCGCCACGATCGACGTCACGCTGCGCAAGCAGACGGATGAATCGATCCGAATGATTGAGGAGGGCGTGTCCTCGAAGGTCGGACTGCCGTTTTTTCAAACCCTGGTCAAACAACTGGCCCGCGCACTCCGCGTCCGCGACGCGTTCATCGCGCAGACGGAGGGCCCGCATCGGGTGCGGCTGCTCGCCTTCTGGACCGGCGAGGGATTCGGCGAGACCTTCTCCTACGACATTCGCAATACGCCGTGCGAGGGTGTGGTCGGCAAACAGCTGGTCTATTATCCCCATTCCGTGCAGTCGTTGTTCCCCGATGATGCCTGGTTGCGGCAGGCCGGCATCGATAGTTACCTGGCGATCCCGCTGTTTGACTCGACCGGCCGTCCGATCGGCCATCTGGGGGTCATGCACGACCGGCCGCTCAATGCCGCCGAGGGGACCGAACAGGTCCTGAAGATCTTCGCCGCCAGGGCCGGCGCCGAATTGGAACGCAGCCGGGCAGAGACGGCGTTGCTGGAGTCGGAATCGCGCTTCAGGACGCTGGTGAAGAATTCCCCCGACATCATCATGCAGGTGGCCCGCGATGGCACGATCCTCTACATCAACTACACGTTGCCTCAATACACCCCAGAAGAGGTGATCGGCACCAACGCGATTCACTACCTGTCCAAGGAGGACGGGGCGCGTTTTCTGCGGGCATTGGACGAGGCATTCGCCACGGGGGAATCGAGAACGCTGGAGGTGTCGGCGATGGGCCCGACCTATTGGTTGTCGCGCATGGTGCCCTTGAAGCGGGACGGCGCGGTCGAGGTCGCCATGGTGATCTCCACGAACATCACCGAACACAAGCACGCGGAGTCGGAACTCGGAACCCGCGTGCGCCAGCAGGCCGCCGTGTCGGCGCTGGGGCAGCGGGGGCTGACTTGCACGGACATCACAGCGTTTCTGCAGGATACGGTCGACACCGTCGCCCGGACGCTCACCGTCGACTACTGCGAAGTGATGGAGCTGCAATCCGACGGTGAAGCGCTGGTGTTGAGGGCCGGAACCGGCTGGCACGAGGGAGTGGCCGGGCGGATCACGGTGGGGCCCGGCCCGGCCTCGCAGTCCGGCTATACCCTGATGTCGAACGAGCCGGTCATCGTCGACGACCTTCAACATGAGACACGGTTTCACGGCTCGACGCTGTTGCGAGACCATGGTGTGGTGAGCGGGATCACGGTTGTGATTCCAGGGGGGAAGCGGCCGTTCGGCGTGCTTGGCGCCCACACCGTGGCGCCGCGCCGGTTCACCCAGTACGACAGTCATTTCCTGCAAGCGGTGGCGAATCTGATCGCCGGCGCGCTCGCCCGCGCGCGCCGGGAGGAGCAATTGCGGGAGGTCGCCCAGACCGTCGCCGACCGGTATGGCGAGGCCTATTTCCGGCTGGTCGTCCAGCACGTCGCCAAGGCGCTCGATGTCGAATATGCAATCATCGGCCGGCTGTCGGAATCCCGGCGAGAGCTGCTGACCCTGGCGGTCTACGCGAAGGGCGCGATCATCAACAATTTCGTCCGCGTGCTGGAAGGCACGCCCTGCGGGGAGGTGGCGACCGGGGGGTGCTGCTATTATCCGCAAGACGTCCTGTGCGAGTTTCCCAACGACCGGTTCCTGGCCCAGTTGGGTATCTCGGGCTATATCGGGACGCCGCTCTTTGACGCGACGGGCCGGCCGACGGGGCTGCTGGTGGCGGTCAGCCAGTCCCCGATCCTGAACGGTGAAGAGGCGAAATCCTTGCTCCAGATTTTTTCGGCACAGGTCTCGGTTGAGCTCGAGCGCATCCGGGCCGAGGAGGCGCTGCGGGAATCGAGTCAATTCAACCAGCAGGTGATCACCACGGCCCGCGAAGGCATCATCGTCTATGATCGCGATCTTCGCCATCTGGTCTGGAACCCCTTCATGGAAGAGCTGACCGGACTTCGCGCCCACGAAGTGCTCGGCAAGCGGCCGACGGAACTGCCGTCCCTGTCTCAACGGGGGCTCGGGCGGCTGGAGATGGATCGAGCCACCATGGAACAGATTGAGGCCAATGTCAGAAAGGCGATCACGGGCGAGACCTTCTCGCTTCTGGATGTGCCCTTCGTGATGCGCCAAACCGGGAAGACGGGATGGGT
>DATJYI010000028.1:0-9761 GCA_035499635.1 Nitrospiria bacterium
AGCGGGATCGACAGAGTGGCTGATGTGTCCGGCGGAGTCATACACTTACTGCGGCCGTGATCACAACCCGGACAGTCGGAGAGCCCATCCACGTTGGTGTGAATGGGCTCTCCTCACATCCACTTCGGCGGCTCCTCGGTCCTGCGAGGGCGGAGCAGGATCGGTGGCTCTGCGTCCCCGTCTTTCGGCGGGTTTGCTCTTTCGGTGGCGTGTCCTATGAGCCGGCGCGATTTCCGGGGCATCGAACCGGCTGTTGATCATTGTGTGGTGCGACCAACCATCCACAAGGGAGCGAACGATCAGTCTGTCGTGCCCACACAGGAATAAATACCAAGCAAGGGGTGTGCCATCGGGCTTACGGAGAACATTCGGCAGGGAGACGAAGAAGAAAAACCATAAAATCAAGACGTTGATATTCTGACGTTCCGTCAACCAAGCCTGACCGGCACCCAATTTATGGGCAATCCTGCCCATATTCGCACAAAATTGTACTAAAATTGTCACCTTCACAGTCTTTTTCAGTCATTTCCCTCTCCAGAATGTTGACCATCTGTTCATCTGAACGGCTGGAGGTCATGGACCGGAGCCATATCATATGTATACCGTTGTATACCGTATCGATCGCGTGTCGTGAAAATGTGTATCTCTTTGGTGCAAGAGCGTATCCGGATAGATACGGTTCGTTCAGACTCCATGCCCGTCCAGGTGTCATACAGATCGACTGCGCAGTTCTCGTTTCCGGTCCGCGTCAACTTGACAAACTCCGGGAGCGAGCTACCATAAATATAGAAATTTATAGAATTTCTTCTGGAAATAGCGTACCTGCTCAACCGGAGCGCTCAGGGTGGTGAATCGGGGATGCATGGCCGCCCTGAGAGGGTCCGGAAAGCTCGGGAACGACCGACCAGACCGGGGGCGATACCGGCGGGCATACAACAGGAACAGGCTGACCCGACTGACGCCGCGGAATCACGCGCGCGCAGCGCGGGTTCACAATCGACAGCGGGAGGGGAAGATGCAGGTCGAGCAGCATATCTGGACGCAGGTCAACGGGTGGGAAACCGGCACACCGGGACGCATGGGGAACGGCGCGCAGTTGGTCTTGTGCTTCGGCTCCAGATCGGTGCTCGGCCAGTCCGCCCTGCTGGATGCCGTCAGAGCAGCCTATCCCAAGGCCCATCACCTCGGCTGTTCGACCTCGGGTGAAATTCTCGGCACGCGGGTGGCCGACGACTCGCTGGTCGTCACCGCGATCCGGTTTGATCACACCAGGACCGTCGGAACCAAGATGAAGGTCAAGAGCAAGGCCGACAGCTTTCAGGTCGGGGAGCAGCTGGCGGCCTCGCTGCCGAAGGAGGATCTGCGCCACGTCTTCATCATCTCCGACGGGCTCAACGTGCACGCGAGCGACCTCGTGGCGGGTCTCATGAAGCACCTGCCCCCGCAGGTGGCGGTGACCGGAGGGCTCTCAGGCGACGGCGCGAACTTCAAGGAAACGGTCGTGCTCTGGGACGGCCGGCCGGAACAGAGCGTCGTGGCGGCAGTGGGCCTGTATGGTGACAAACTCAAAGTGGGCTATGGCGCCAAGGGAGGGTGGGACCCGTTCGGACCGGAGCGGCTGGTGACCCGGTCGAACGGGAATATCCTCTATGAGTTCGACGGGAAATCGGCGCTGGGGCTGTATAAAAATTACCTGGGCGACCAGGCGAAGGATCTGCCGGGCTCCGCGCTCCATTTTCCGTTGTGCCTGCGGAAGAGGAACAAGACAACCAGCGTGGTGCGCACAATCCTGGCGATCGACGAAACCCAGCAGAGCATGATCTTCGCCGGCGACGTGCCCCAGGGGGAGTACGCGCGCCTGATGCGCACCGATTACGAAGGGTTGATCGAAGGGTCGATCGGGGCCGCGAAGGCCAGCTACGAAGGGGTGGGCTCGTCGTCGCCGGAGCTGGCCGTGCTGATCAGCTGCGTCGGCCGCAAACTTGTCTTGAAGCAGCGAACCGGTGAGGAGGTGGAGGGGGTGCGTGAAGTCATGGGCGATCGCACCGCGTTGACCGGCTTCTACTCGTACGGGGGCTATTCGCCGTTCAAGCCGGATTCGGAGTGCGAATTTCACAACCAGTCGATGACGATTACGACCTTCTCTGAACAGTAGTCGTGACCGAGTTCCACCGGCTCTTAAAGCATCAGATCAAAGAGGTCCTGGGGCGGGAGGACGACCTGCCCCGGGAGCTCCTCTCCTTTGCCGCGCTGGTCAACGACACCTACCGGCAGTTCGACGACGACCGCACCCTCTTCGAACGGTCGATCAAGCTCAGCTCCCAGGAGCTCTTTCAGGCGAATTCCTTCTTTCAGTCGATCATCACCAGCAGCGTGGACGGCATCCTCGCCTTCGACCGGAATTTCTGCGTAACGGTCTGGAATCCCGCCATGGAACGGATCACCGACGTGGACAAGCTGGACGCGCTGGGCAAGCCCGCGTTCGAAATCCTGTCGTTCCTCGTCCAAACGGTGGGCACCGATTTCTTCACCCGGCCGCCGGGCTCGAGCGCCCCTGCCGCGCAGGAGGCCTATCAGTTCGTCACCCGGAGGGACAAGCGGCTCGTGCTCGAAGGCCACGCCGCGCACCTGATCAACGAATCGAATGAGATGCTGGGCGGCCTTGTCATTATCCGGGACGTCACCGACCGCAAACGGCTCGAGGAGGATGAGCGCCGCATGCTCGCCCTGCTCAACGCGACGCTCGAATCGACCACCGACGGCATCCTGGTCGTCGACAAGCTCGGGCAGGTGACCCACTTCAACCAGAAATTCGTCTCCATGTGGAATATTCCCAACGTCCTGATCGACTCGAAGGATCATCAGAAAGGGCTCTCCTATCTCCTCAATCAGCTGAAGGACCCCGATCTCTTTCTGCAGAAGGTCAAGGAGCTCGACCCCCATCCCGACGCCGAGAGCCACGATTTTCTGCATTTTCTCGACGGCCGGATCTTCGAGCGCTATTCCAAGCCGCAAACGGTCGGCCATGAAATCGTCGGGCGGGTCTGGAGCTTCCGCGACATCACGCAGCGGAAAAACAACGAAGAGCGGCTCAACTACCTGGCCAGCTTCGATTCGCTGACCGGCCTGCCCAATCGCACGCTCTTCTACGACCGGCTGAACCAGGTGACGACGAAAGCCGCCCGGACCCGCCGCGCGGTGGCGGTGCTCTTCCTCGATCTGGACCGGTTCAAGAACGTCAACGACACCTTCGGCCACAACATCGGCGACCTGCTGCTCAAGGCCGTCGCCATTCGCTTGACGAATTGCGTCCGGGAGGGGGACACCGTGGCGCGGCTCGGCGGCGACGAATTCGTGGTGATCCTGGACGGCCTGGCCGCCCCGGACCACATCTATCTGGTCGCCGAAAAGATCCTGGACGGATTGTCGAAACCGTTCAAGATCCAGGATCGCGAGCTGTACGTCACCGCCAGCATCGGCATCGCCGTCTATCCCGACGACGGCGACACCTACGAGACGATCGTCCGGAACGCCGATATCGCCATGTACCGGGCGAAGGAAGAGGGCAAAAACAACTATCAGATCTATTCCTCGACCCTGAACGCCAGGATTTCGGAGCGGCTGCAGCTGGAAAACAGCCTCCGCCACGCGCTCGAGCGGGAGGAGTTCCTGCTCTACTACCAGCCGAAGATCGATCTGGCGACCGGCTGGATCATCGGCGCCGAAGCGTTGCTCCGTTGGAACCGCCCGGCCTCCAGACATTTGATTCTGCCCGGGGAATTCATCGGTCTGGCGGAAGAGATCGGCCTGATGCTGCCGCTCGGCCAATGGGTTTTGAAAACCGCCTGCGCCCAGAACAAAGCCTGGCAGGCCACCGGCCTGCCCAGCCTGCACATGGCCGTGAACCTCTCCGCCCTGCAGTTTCAGCAGCGGGACCTCGCCTCGATGATCGCCGACACCCTCAAGCACACCGGCCTGGAGGCCCGCTTCCTTGAGCTGGAGGTGACGGAGGGGATCATCATGAAGAGCGCCGAGACGGCGGAGTCGACCCTGCGTGAGCTGCACGCCCTCGGCGTGGAAATCTCCATCGACGATTTCGGCCGGGGCCATTCCTCCCTGGGCTACCTGAAGCGGTTTCCCGTGACCAAGCTCAAGATCGATGAAACGTTCGTGCGCGACATCTCGACCCGATCGGAGGACATGCGGCTTGTGGGCGCCATCATCACGCTGGCCCACAGCCTGAATCTGAAGGTCGTGGCCGAAGGGGTCGAGATGGAAGAGCAATTGAACTACCTGCGATCGGTCGGTTGCGACCAGATCCAGGGCAACGTCTTCAGCCCGCCGCTTTCCGTCGAGCAGATGACCCGGCTGCTGTTGAAGTCGGGGGGCTAATACCCCCTAATCCCCATTCCGCCTTTGTTCCTCTAATCCGCCCTTGCCCCTCTGATCCGCTGTTGTAGTGCCAATCCGCTTTCACTTTTCATCCGCGTCCGCAGCATCCCCCCTCATCCCCCAGTCCTTGACAACCTTCAAAAACCTTCTACACTCATTCCGGTACGAGATGGGATGCGCGTGACGGTAGAGGGACCTTGCGACGCGTCATGAAGAACGGGCCGTTGAACCAACAACGCGAGGTGCCTCATGAAGAAGCAGTCTCAACGCGCGGTGATCCGGTTGGGTGTCGGGACGGGAGCCTTCCTGACCCTCTCCTTCCTCCTCTCCCTCTGGAGCAGCCCCGCCTGGGCGATTCCGGCCTTCGCCAGAAAATACGACCTGCCCTGCAGCGTCTGCCACGTCCCCTCGTTTCCGAAGCTCAATGACTTCGGCAACACTTTCCGGGACCACGGCTATCAGCTCGGCGAAGAGAACGACCTGCCGACCTTTGAAGCGCTGACCAAGGGCTACTGGCCGGTGGCATTCCGGACCACCGTCGGCTACCAATACGCCACCTTGCATCACGCGGGGGACGGCGCGACGGCCGGCCTCTCCAGAGAGCTGAACACCGGCAGCTTCGGCTTCACGGGCCTGGACATCTTGAGCTTCGGCACGCTGGCGCGGAACGTGTCGTTCGGCATCGTCTACACGCCGGGATTGGGCAGCGCCGGCTTCAACTCCGGCAGCACGGCGGGCGATGGCGATCTGGAATCAGCCTTCGTCAAGCTGGACAGCATCTTTCACAGCAACTATCTCCTCAACATGAAGGCCGGCAAGTACGAGCTCGATTTACCCGCCAGCGAGAAGCGGAGCCCGACGCTCAATACGCCGTACGTGATGTACCATTACGTGGCGGGGACGCCCTATACCACCGTATTGGGCAACCCGGGGCTGCTGGCCAATCAAACCTACTCTAATCCCAACGACTTCGCCCTCGGCGAGAATCAATCCGGATTGGAGGTGGCGGGCATCGCGCAAACACCCGGCGAGGGCGACTTCCGCTATTCGCTCAACGCCCTCTCCAACAGCACCCTGAACACCGGCGGCTCCGGCGGCGGCCGCGGCCTGAACTTCTACGGGCGCGTCTCCCAATCGCTCGGCGGCTACGGCGTCGTGAGCGGCCAGCGGGTCGGCGTCTTCGGCGCCTACGGCACCGTGGCCGTCAATCCGAGCGCGGCGTGTCAGCCGCCCAACCCGCCCTGCCCGGGGACCGGCAGCGGCAATGACTCGTTTTACCGGATCGGCGCCGATGCGAGCCTGACGATCGCGAGACAAGTCAACCTGATTGCCGCCTTCATGCACGCGGACGACGACAAACAACTGTTTCTCTCCCAGGGCGTCGCCAACGCGCGCGACGCCGTCTGGGACGGCGGCTTCATCGAGCTCGACTACAACCCCGTGCAGTGGCCCGCCTGGCTGCTCATCTACCGGTACGATTTGATCGTCAACGAACAGCAGGCCGACCCGACCTTCGCCAAAAGCTTCAACGACGTCACGTCCCACACCCTCATGGCCCGGTACAACTTCAACATCACCAACCGGGTCGACACCACCTTCCACCTGGAGTACAATTATTTCACGACCAAGGGGACGAGTCCCACCAACACCAATCAAATGGGACAAACCGTCCTGGCCGCGCTGGATTTCGCGCTGTAAGCCGGGTCATGCGTCCGGCCCCGGAGGAGAGGATCTCTCCTTCGGGGCCGGAGCCGGTTGATCTCCTCTCCATTCTTCGCCGTCATCCTACATCCACCCTGTTCTCTGAATGTGTCGAATCCCTTGACCCTTCGCCCGTTGCTTTGCATTTTCCTCTCAATTTCCCTATACTCCCTCCCATTCCCCTGAGGTCCGTGACATGAGGGATGACGATCGGCCGGCTGTTCACGTCCAAGTCTCTGCTCTGTCCAGACCCGCGTCTCGAATCGCGAATCCCGCATCCCGTATCCCGCATTCCGCATCGCGATGTCATTTTCAATTCTTCATCCTTCCTCTGCTCCTCCTCACGCCGGCGCTCATGACCGCCTGCACCACATCCGAAAACCGGTGGCAGGTCGGCGGCCTCTACTCGATCCGGAACGGAGAGAACGGCTTCAGCATCGCCAAAGTCCTGGCCATCGACCCGGGCGTCGTCAGCGTCCGGATCTACAAACAGACCTTTCCCCACAGGCCGAAGCAGATCGACCCCTCCACCCTGACGCTGGGCGGCCTCAATGAGAAGGGCATGGGCTTCGGCATCGGCCATCTGCCGCTGACGGCGCGCGCCTTCGAGCTCTCGTTTCCCGTGTTCATCATGACACAGGAGGTCACCGACGACGAGCTCGTCGGCTACCGCACGTGGAAACAATCGGGCGCGGGCCCGTATCAGCCCGGCGCGGCGCATGGACCGCCGGCCGGCGGCGACGAGCCGTCGGGAGGGCCGTCCCCGTCGGGAGAGCCATCCCCGTCAGGAGGACCGTCGAATGACTGAACTGCTCCCGACACCGGACGCGAACCGGCCGGAAGAGGCGACCGTCGACGCCACCCGCGCCCGGCATCTGGCGGAACAGCGGCGATCGGAGCAAAACCTGACCATGGCGCTCCTGGCGGGCGGCGCGGCCGCGCTGGCCGGCGCAGTGCTCTGGGCCATCGTCACAGCAATCACCCACTATCAGTTCGGCATCATGGCGATCGCCATCGGCTTTCTGGTGGGCGTCGCCGTCCTGAAAGCGGGCAAGGGCGTGGAGCCGCGCTTCGGCATTGCCGGCGCGATCCTGGCCGGTCTGGGTTGCGCCGTCGGCAACCTGCTGGTGGGCTGCGTGCTGGTGGCCAATCAGGAGGAAGTGGGGGTGATGCAGGTGCTGGACGCGCTGGACGTCGGACTCATCAAGGCGATCATGGCCGCCATCTTCCGGCCGATGGATCTGCTCTTCTACGCCATCGCCCTGTATGAAGGCTTCCGCTTCTCCTACGGCCGGCCCGTGTTGAAGAGAGCATAACTAGGTGATGGCTAACCGCTCATGCATGTCCAGCTTCATCCTGCGGTCCGTAATCGCGCTTCTTCCCCTCCTTCTCCATCCCGGCCCCGCGTCCGCCCAGGATCTGATCGTGCTCAAACTCACCCCGGCGCCGTACGTCCCGCCGCCGGTCGGACGGGCCCTGTCCGCGCGCGTGACGGTCGAGCTGGAGGCAAAGGAATTCCGCGCCCCGCTCGCCGAAGGGACGGACTATGAGTTCTGGAGCTTCAATGGGACCGTGCCCGGCCCCTTCATCCGCGTGCGCGAAGGGGATTCGATCGAGCTGACGCTCAACAACGACGTGAACAACAAATTCCCCCATTCAATCGATCTGCACGCCGTCAGCGGCCCCGGCGGCGGAGCCGCCGCCACCCAAACCCAGCCGGGGGATCATTCTTCATTCGTCTGGAAGGCGCTCCACCCCGGCCTCTACATCTACCATTGCGCCACGCCGCCCGTGCCCGTCCACGTCGCCAACGGCATGTACGGCCTGATCTTTGTCGAGCCCTACGGCGGCCTGCCCAAAGTGGACCGGGAATATTACGTCATGCAGAGCGAGTTCTACACCCAGGGAAGGCCCGGCGCGCAGGGCCTGCAGGCCTACTCGCTCGACAAGGCCGACCGGGAGGAGCCGGACTATGTCGTCTTCAACGGCCGTGTGGGCAGCCTGACCGGGGAAGGCGCGCTCAAGGCGAAGGTGGGGGAGAAGGTCCGGCTCTTCGTCGGCAATATCGGGCCGAACCTTGTCTCCTCCTTCCACGTCATCGGGGAGGTGTTCGACGAAGTCTACCCCGGCGGCGCCGTGAGCGGCCCGACCTTGAGAAACCTCCAGACCGTCCTGATCCCCGCCGGCGGCGCGGCGATCGTCGACTTCACTCCATTGGTGCCGGGGACCTATATCATGATCGACCACAGCCTCAACCGCGCCTTCGACAAGGGCGCGCTCGGCCAGCTCGAAGTGACCGGCCCCGAAGAGCCCGGCATCTTCAGGCCGATGGGGGGGATGAGGTGAATCCCCCCGCGCAATTCCCCTTGGAACAAACTGACACGGGGGCGTTTGTCCGCCAGCCCGACGCCTTCCGCCGGTGGGTGAAGGCCGACGGCTCCACCGAATACCCCCCCGAAAAAGGCCGCTATCATTTGTACGTCTCCTACGCCTGCCCCTGGGCCCACCGGACGATCATCGTCAGAACGCTCAAACGGCTCGAACCGGTGATCGGCATGACCGTCGTCGACCCGATCCGGGATGAGCGCGGCTGGGCCTTCACCGGCCGGTTTTCCGATCCCGTCAACGGCTTCAAGTTCTTGAGCGACGCCTACCGGGCGACCGATCCGTCCTATCAGGGGCGCGTCACCGTGCCGGTCCTGTGGGACACAAAGACGAAGAAGATCGTCAGCAATTCGGATGACGACCTCATGCGGATGCTCAACAGCGAGTTCGATGATTTCACGGATTCGGAGATTGATCTCTACCCCCGGCCGTTGCGGCCGCGGATCAACACGCTCAACAAGGCGATCTACGAGCAGGTCAACGACGGCGTCTACAAAGCCGGCTTCGCCACATCACAAAAAGTCTACGCCCGGGCGGCCTCAGCCCTCTTCTCCGCCCTCGATCAACTGGAGAAGCGGCTGGCGAAGCGGCGGTATCTTTTCGGCGGCTGGATCACCGAGACCGACTGGCGGCTCTTTGTCACGCTCGTCCGGTTCGACGCCGTCTACCACGGCCATTTCAAATGCAACGTCCGGAAGATCTCGGAATACCCGAACCTGTTCGGCTATCTGAGGGATTTATATCAACAGCCGGGGATCAAAGAGACGGTGAACTTCGACCACATCAAGCGCCACTACTACGTGACCCATGATGACATCAATCCGACGCGGATTGTGCCCATTGGGCCGGAGCAGGATCTCATGGCGCCGTGTCATGAACGGAAGGCATTGTGATGGCAGATGCGCAGGGACGGGCGCGGCATGCCGCGCCTCCACCTCAACCCCATGCGTCATTTCCGGGCTGAATGGACCATCAGACGGGCGGCCCGGAAGGTCGCCCCGTCAACACACCCCGGACGCTTAAGATTTTTTGGCTTTTCGAGCGACGGCGCGCCGGCCGGGAGGGGCTTTCGACGTCTTGATCGTCCCATGCCCGTTGGGTCCGCTCAACGCCTCGGCCGCCGGGTTGAGCTTGCGCTTCTGAGCATGATACTGCCGGGTCGCCAGCTCCAAAATCTCCCGTGCCGTCAAACTGGCCTCATTGGGGATGCTGGATCGTCGGTACGTGGGTCGTTTATACATTTCATCATCATACCACGCCGGCCCCTGCCGGCGGGGAAGAGA
>DATJYI010000029.1:0-9230 GCA_035499635.1 Nitrospiria bacterium
TAATTCGAGCGGCGTGGAGAAATTCAGATAGTAGTGCGCTTTCGGATAGAGCCGTTTGAGTTGGCCCAGGAACGGAGGTGCCGGCATGACGTCACGACAGGTGTTGCCGGAAAAATGCGCAGCTCTTCTGCCAGGCTTTCATTGCAGACTCTTTATGATAGACCTCGGGTCTGGTGTCGTTAAAGAAGGCGTGGCCAACGTTCGGAAAAATCATGAAGTCGGTCGTCTTTCCCGCTTTTTTTAAATCAGCTTCCAGCTTGCGGACCACCGTCGGATTGACGGAGCCGTCCTGCTCTCCAAAAATGCCAAGAACGGGCGCCCGCAATCCGGCCAGCCTGGGTTTGACGTTGGGATGGATGCCGTAGATATCGATGCAGGCGCCGATGGCCGGATTTTCGCACGCGGCGTAAAGCGCAAGCTGCCCGCCCATGCAGAAGCCGACCACGCCGACCTTGTGCGCGCCGGCCGTCGATGGCTGGCCAAGCAGAAAGGTCACCGCGCCGTTGAGATCCTTGGCCACCCGGCCGATGTTGAGCGCCATCATCAACCGGCCCGCCTCATCAGGCGAGGTGGTCGCCTTGCCGTGATAGAGATCGGGCGCGAGCGCCGTGAAACCCTCCGCCGCGAATCGATCGCAGATCGACTTGATATGGGGCACCAATCCCCACCATTCCTGAATCACGATCACGCCGGGCCCGGCGCCCATTGCGGGCGCCGCCAAATAGCCAGTCGTCGTTCCGCCGTTAGAAGCAAATGAAACCAGGGTCCCGGCCATTGAAGCTCCTTTCCGCGGGACGCAGTTGCCGTCGTCGGCCCGATCCTAAAATACGGAAACGAAAAGATCAAGGTTGATCCGGGTCCGATTGTCAGGCCCAGCCTTCCGGCGGCTTCAATCCATACTTTTTCACGCGGTAGCTGAGTTGACGGGGCGTCAACCCCAGCCGCTTGGCCGCACGCGCCTTGACCCAACCCGTCCGTTCGAGCGCCGCGACCAGCTCGGTCCGCTCCAGCTCCTGCACGCTTCGCGGCAACGACGGAGGGGGCGCGAACGCGGGCACGGCCGGCTCCTTCGGCAGATCAAGCAGATGAGCCAGCGCGTCGATCTCCTCGGGCGTGATGACCGGTCGAACGGTCAGCAGCACCAGCCGTTCCAGGCAATGCTCCAGCTCCCGGACGTTGCCCGGCCAGTGATAGTCAGTCAACAGCGACAGCGCGTCGGATGAGATGGACACGTGTTTGCCGTGCTCGCGATTGAACCGGGCCAGAAAATGGTCGACCAGCAGTGGAATGTCCTCCCGCCGTTCGCGCAACGGCGGGATCATGACGGGGACAACGTTCAATCGATAATAGAGGTCTTCGCGGAACGTGCCCTGCCGTACCATCTCCTCGAGCGGCCGGTGGGTGGCGGCCAGCAGGCGCGCATCGGTCCTGATCGTCTGCTGGCCGCCGAGCCGTTCGAAGCCGAGACCCTGGACCGCCCGGAGCAGCTTGGCCTGCACCGACAGCGGAATATCGCCCACCTCGTCCAAAAACAACGTCCCGCCGTCGGCCAGTTCGAAGCGGCCGAGACGCCGGGAGACGGCGCCGGTAAAAGCGCCCCGTTCGTGACCGAACAGCTCACTCTCAAGCAGCGTCTCGGGCAGCGACGCGCAATGGACGGCGACGAACGGGCGATGCCGTCTCGGACTCAATTCGTGGATCGTCCGCGCCAGCAGATCCTTGCCCGTCCCGCTCTCGCCCCGCAGCAGCAGGATCGCCCGGCTCCCGCTGACCCGCCGAATAACATCGAACAACTGCCGCATCACCTTGCTGTCGCCGATGATGCCGCTCAGCGCGTCGAGCGGGTTGGGGCGGGCCGGCAGCGGGGACGTCAGCACCTTCCTCACCCGCACCACCTGGGCGATCAGCGACGCCACGACGGTCAGGAACTGCAGATCCCGCTCCAGATCGGCAGGCGCCACGCCGCCCTCGCGATCGACGCTCAGCACGCCCACCGTTCCCTCATAGAGCCGGACCGGCACGGCCAGCAGCGCCACCGTCCGGCCCGACAGATTGCGACGGACCGACCGGTTCAGAAAACGGGGCTCCTTGGCCAGGTCGGCGATCAACAGCGGCTTGCCCGCCTTGTAGACCGCCCCGGTGACGCCTTCGCCGATTTGATAGCGGCCGCGGGCCCGCTCTTCTTCGGTCAGGCCGTGCGCCACTTCGATCGCCAGCTCATTCGTCTGGGGATCGTGCAGCACCAGCATGCCGTGATCCAGATGAAGCCGCGCGTGGAGCACGGCAAGCACGTGCGCAATCATGGGCTCCATCGCCGTGCCGGTCGCCAGGGTCTTGCTGATTTCGTACAGGATCGCCAACTCCTCGGCATGGCGGTCATCCTGTGGCATGGTGCGCGGCAACGACTGGTTCATTCGTCACTCCTCAGGCTCAACACCACACAAAACACAACGGCGCCCCTGCGGGACGCCGTCGTCAACGCCACACCATAAAAAAACGCCTCCCCCGCGGAACGGAGAAGACGTCGGTGTCGGCCTTGCCACCTCGTTGTGGCAACTGAATACCACTGTATGGAAATGAGGTCCCTATTGTCAAGCGAAGCTTTTTGTCCGGTTGCAGACAAAAATGGCGATAGGGATAGCCGTGCGCGCCCTCAACGTCGCCGCGGGCTCGATTCAGCGCGTCGACAACAACGCCGACGCGGCCGCCGGGCAGTGATGTCGATGGCACAGATGTTGCTTATTCTTGATCCGGGCCTGATCTGGTTGTAACAGCAGACGGGTAGGATGGTTCACAACCTCACAACAAGGAGACGACTATGCAGCCCCATTTCCGCACCGTCGGGGAAATCATGCTCACGAATCATCTGGCGACCAGCGAAGAGACCACGGCCCATGACGTCGCCATGAAACTGCTGCACGCCGGTTATCAGGGGCTGCCGGTGCTGGATCGGGAGGGCCGCGTGGTCGGAAAGATCACCGAGATCAATCTGCTTCGCGCACTCAAAGATGGTCGGGACCTGAAACATACAAGGGTCGCAGACATCATGGCGCCCCCGCCGCCGGTCGTCGGTGCGGAGACCCCGCTGGAAGTCGCCATGGAGATCATGGAGGCACACCGGCTGATCCGGCTGCCGGTCATGCGGGGCACTCGCTTTGTGGGGAGCGTCACCCGTCACGATCTGTTGCGCGCCTGGCTGGGGGTCTGGGTCGAGCACCATAGCGGCGCCTCCCAAACGGCTGTCATTGGCTGAGGGCTGGGGACGGGACCGGCTTCACGCAATTATTGAAGAACCCCGCCCTCTCCGACTCCGGCGGAGGCGGGGATGGCGCTCGCTGTCCGGGTTCGAGTCAGGTTGCTTTCATTTCAAATCGGGCCGTAGAATAGGTAAATGGCTCGATCCTTCGACTCGCGGGCTTGTTCACCTCGTGCCGAGCCTCGGTGCGAGGCAGGGCCCCGCCCCACTGTCCGCGGCCGTGGGGCTCCGCGAACCCGTGTCACCCGTCCCGTTCCCCAGGCGCTGACGATCGCCACGTCCGATTCCGGCGGCGGCGCCGGCGTCCAGGCCGACCTCAAGTCGATCGAGGCCAACGGCGCCTATGCGCTTTCGGTCCTGGTGGCGGTCACCGCTCAGAACACCAAGACGGTGACGATGATCCACGCGCTGCCTCGCGAGGTGATCGAGGCGCAACTCGAGGCCGTCTTCGACGACTTCACCATCGGCGCGGTCAAGACAGGGATGCTCTTATCCGCCGAGATCGTCGGGACCGTCGCCGCCGCGCTGAAGAGGCGCAGGGCGGCCAATCTTGTCGTCGATCCGGTGATGATCTCCAAGAGCGGCCACGTCCTGTTAAAACCCGACGCCGTCGCACGGATGACGCGGGATCTCTTTCCGCTGGCGACGCTCGTCACCCCCAACATCCACGAGGCGCAGCAACTGGCGGACCTGTCCATCGGCTCGCTGGAAGAGGCCGAAGAAGCGGCCCGACGGATTCTGCGCTTCGGCTGCCGGGCCGTGCTGATCAAGGGCGGCCATCTGGCCGCGGCGCCGGCGACCGATCTGCTCTACGACGGCCGGCGCACCGTCGTGCTGCGGGGCGAATGGATCGACACCCCCCACACCCATGGCACCGGCTGCACCTATTCGGCGTCCATCACGGCCCAGCTGGCCAAGGGTCGGCCAATGCCGGCCGCCGTCCGCACGGCCAAACGCTACGTGACCGAGGCGATCCGCCACGGCCTGCCGATCGGCCACGGTCATGGTCCAACCCGTCATTTTTATCACCTGCCGGCCGACCCTGTCTGATGGCGTCCCCCGCGCCGTCTTCCAAACCGTCCCTGATCAGTCTGCGTCACCTGGCACTGCGGGTGACCGACATGGCCCGATCGCGCGCGTTTTATGAGGGTCTGTTGGGGATGAAGGTCGTCTGGGAGCCTGATCCGGACAATGTCTATCTCAGCGCGGGCGCGGACAACCTCGCCCTGCACCAGATTCCGGCCGGGGAGCGGGCCGGCTACACGCAACGGGGACAATATTTGGACCATTTCGGTTTCATCGTCGCTTCGCCGCTCGAGGTCGATCACTGGCATGATGCCCTGCGGCGCGCCGGTGTGCCGATTGTCAAACCGCCCAGACGCCACCGGGACGACAGCGTCTCCTGCTATGTCGCCGATCCCGACGGCAACGTCATTCAGATGCTCTACGAGCCGACCCTCAGTGAACAGAAATGGGTCCGGGGGCCAGGGTCCGGGGGCCAGCAAAGATAACACCGTTCCTGTTCATTCACTCAATGGGGTTCGATTTTCCGTCAGATTGTCGCGCTCGCTCCGCAATCCGCTTTAATGATTGAATATCGAATTTCAAATGTCGGTTGACGTGCATGTCGTTCTGCGCCCTGTTCCCCGGCCCCTTGACCCTGTATAATGGCCGACCATGTGGTGGACGGCCGTCATCCTGGGGGTGGTCGAGGGACTGACCGAGTTTCTCCCCATCTCCTCCACGGGCCATTTGATTGTCGCCGGCCATCTGCTCGGCTTCACCGGCGAAATTGCCGACACCTTTGAAATCGTCATTCAGCTTGGCGCAATTCTTGCCGTCATTTTCTACTACCGGCAAAAGATCACCCAACTGGTCGTCCACAGCGCATCCGACGCCAACGCCCGCCGTCTGCTGCTCGGGCTGGGGCTGGCATTTTTGCCCGCCGCGGTGGTCGGCCTACTGACCCACCGTTGGATCACTGCCTATCTGTTCAACACGGCCACCGTCGCCGGCGCGCTGATCGGAGGCGGCGTGCTGATCCTGGTCATCGAACGTGTCCATCCACCGATCCGGACGCGCTCGCTGGAGTCAACCACGTGGCGGCAGGCGCTGGGCATCGGCATGGCTCAATGCGCAGCGCTCTTTCCCGGCGTCTCACGGTCTGGCGCCACGATCATGGGCGGCTTGCTGGCGGGAATGGATCGGACCACCGCGACGGAATATTCCTTCTTTCTCGCTATACCAACAATGATCGCCGCCACGCTCTACGACATGCTGAAACACATCACCCTCTTTACCCGGCATGATTTTGCCCTGCTGGCGGTGGGCTTTGCCGTCTCGTTCTTCGTCGCCCTCGTGGTGATCCATGGGCTGCTCAGTTATGTCAAACGCCACACCTTCGACCTCTTCGCCTATTACCGGATCGCGGCCGGCCTGCTCGCGTTCGCCTGGCTCTGGTCGGGCGGGCCGTGACCCTTCGGCTCAGGCTCGGCCCTTCGCCAGAGCTCGGGGCACGCATGAAGCGCTGGCCTTCGCTCAGGATCCTGCCCCACAGGAAGTGGAGGAAGGGCTGCCGTCTTATAATGAGTCAATTGGCGTGCCCGCCTGCCGGTCAACCCGGCCCGTGTGGCTTCAGCCGGTTTGCATTCCCGTTTCCAACCCGTTAAGATGGGTAACGTTGCAATGACCGTCGACACCGAACCCGCTCCCCAGGCCAGGCGCACGTTCGATCTGTTCCCGATCCCTCCGGCAGTGCTGGAGGGCATCCGGCGCACCGGCTTCACGCACTGCACGGAAATCCAGGAACGGACGCTGCCGATCTCGCTGGCGGGCCACGACGTGGCCGGCCAGGCCCAGACGGGCACCGGCAAAACCGCCGCCTTTTTGATCTCGATCTTCTCCCGTCTGCTGACGATTCCCCCGCCGCCGGCCGGCGGCCGTCCATCGCCGCGGGCGTTGATCATTGCGCCGACGCGCGAGCTGGTCGTGCAGATCCTCAAAGACGCCCAGCAACTCTCCGCCGGAGGCGGATCGGGACTGCCCTTTCGGATGTTGGCCGTTTACGGCGGGATCGATTACGAGAAACAGCGGGACGAGTTGGCCGCGGGGCCCGACATTTTGATCGGCACACCGGGCCGCCTGATCGATTACTTCAAGCAGAAGGTCTATGACCTCAAGCGGCTGCAGATTCTCGTCATTGACGAAGCGGACCGGATGTTCGACATGGGATTCATCCAGGATATCCGCTTCATGCTCCGCCGAATGCCCCCCTACCACGCCCGTCAGTCGATGCTCTTCTCCGCCACGCTCTCCATGCGCGTCATGGAGCTGGCCTACGAGCACATGAACAATCCCGTGAAGGTAGAGGTCTCGCCCAAACAGGTCACCGCGGCGGCCGTGGAGGAATCGCTCTATCACGTCGAGAAGAGCCAGAAACTCTCGTTGCTCCTCGGCCTGTTGAAGTCCATGCCGTGGGAGCGGGTCCTGATTTTCGTCAACACCAAGCGGGAGGGCGAGGAGCTCGAGGAGCGGTTGAACCAGCATCAGTACCACGCGCGGGCCATCACCGGCGACCTGCCCCAGAAGCAACGGTTGAAGGTCATCGAGCAGTTCCGGTCGAAAACGCTGCCCATTCTCGTCGCCACAGACGTCGCTTCCCGCGGCCTGCACATCGAGGCGGTCAGCCACGTGATCAATTACGACCTCCCGCAGGATCCGACCGATTACGTTCACCGGATTGGCCGGACAGCCCGGGCGGGCGCCACCGGCGTGGCGATCAGCCTCGTCTGCGAGCACTACGCCTTCTCGCTGGAGGAGATCGAACGGCTCATCGGCCATAAAATTCCGGTCGTCTGGGCCGAGGACGAGCTCTTTGTCACGCCGCTGCCGTGGCAACGTCGTCACAAGCCCGCGCCTCATCACGGCGGCCGCCCTCACCACGCCGGCGGGCGTCCGCCGGGAAGACGGCCGGGACGGCACGCACGGGGGCGCTAGGGAGAGTTTTTTGCCATGCAGGCCGGTCAAAAAGCTCCAGATGCAAGGCCGCAGGCTCCGAGGGAACCGGAGCGTGCTGTGGTCGTATGTGAGGATTCCCGAGCGGCCGGGCTTGTACCGAGAATCGGACATGCCTCTCATCTCCGATTCGAGGTAAACGCCGCAGATGGACTTTTTCACCGGCTTGCCAACCATGGCCGATGAGGCCGAGGCCGGCAAGACTGCGCTGCTCGCATTGATCGCGCAGCTCGATACCGACGTGCAAGTCGTCATCCCCGTCCGGGCGACCAACGACCGCTACCTGATCGCGCTGAGCAAAGATAAGGCCCGTGAATTTATCTCCATCGCCGAGGATGATCTGCTCGACCTTGAGCAGGACCCATCAGTGCGACGCGAAGTGGAGGCGACGGTCCAAGCCGGATTGGCCAAATTAAGAGGGTGAGGATGACTCAAGTGAGTGCGGATTAAAGAAGCAAATGCGGATTAAGGGGAGATGAAGCTACAGCGGGAAAAGATTTGCGGACCCTGTTGACCATGCCCACCCGGATCGAGCAACTGGAAAAGATCCTGGCGCTGGATCCGAATGATCCAATGACGCATTTCGGATTAGGCGGCGCCTATGGTGAAGCCGGACAGTGGGAACGGGCGGCCGAAGCCTATACAAAGGCCATCGCATTCAAGCCCGATTACACGGCCGCCTACAACGGCCTGACCGAGGCGCTTCGAGAACTCGGGCAAACCGATGCACTCCGCGCGATGCTGGAGAAGGGCATTTCCGTCGGCACCAGAACCGGCGATCATATCCCGACCGAGAAGATGAAAGCCCGTCTTCACCGGTTGAATAAAGAAAAGGCGGATTAATGGGACCTGCGGATTAAGGATTAATAATGAAAAATGGGGTAAGGGGATTATTCAGGAATCCTAACCCTTAATCCGCTCTTTCCCTACTAATCCGCAGTTGCTTCTCTAATCCGCCGTTTCAATTCTAATCCACCCTTGGATAGCGCCGCTTGGGATTTCTCGGCGCATGACCTTTCAGGACGCGCCGTTCCTGCTCGAAGAACTCCTTGACGGCATAAATGAAGATGGCGCCGGGGATCGCGAACAGCGCCGAGAGGAAGTCGGACGCCACAGTCAACGACGCGCCCACCAGGACCAGGCCGATCAGCAGCGAGAGCGGCCAGATCCGCTTGCCGGCATGGTATTCGAGCGTCCTGACCCAGACGTGGCCCAGGCCGATCCCAAGGATCGCCACCACGGCGATCAGTGTACCGGTGACGTTCATGATCCGTCCGGATGGAGTATGGCGGCCCGTGGCTCGAATTGCAACAGCAACTTCGGGCCCGATCGGAGAATGAAGATGAAGAAGGGACAGAGCCTGATGACTAGGTCGCGCGCGTCGGCTGGCCCTTGTGCCCATTGGCGCGGGCCATCCGCTCAAGGATCGTCGGGGCGTTGTCGCCGAGCGGCTGATGAAATTTGACGCCCATGATCGTGATGCCGCCCCATTGATCCTCCCAGATGACGCGGCCGGAGGTGTTTTCGACGATCTCCATGCCGCCCTTTCCGCGCATGTGCAGCGACAGGATCACGTCCTGACCGGCCTCGACCATTCCCAGGTAGTACAGCCCCGCCCCCTCCAGGCTGACATTGGTGATGTAGCCCCGCCGCACGGCGCCCGTCTCCTTGCTGGTCAAATCGACCCACGCCATCAACGCATAGCGTTTTTTGTTCCGCAAATCGGCCGTTATCTCATGATGTTCACGCGTCGCCATATTCTTCCGCCGCTGACGAACTTCGTTGCCCTCTGTGTGGACGCCGTGGAATGATGCGCTGCCGGCTGCCGGCGAGATTCGGATCCGCCCGACGACACAAATACTCCATCACAAGAATAATCGGGGACGAGCGGGCTTGTCAATTCCTTTATGGCGCCGCCACTGTTGTGTGGGGAAATCAGCTGTCGATGTGACGGATGATC
>DATJYI010000030.1:0-3505 GCA_035499635.1 Nitrospiria bacterium
GGCGTCCAGCTGGAGGATCCGGTCGGTGCGGTCAAGGCGATTTCTCGCGATCCGACGCTGACCACCCGGGTGTCATTGAAGGGCGGTGGGACCGCGACGGCCATTGAAATCCAGCGGCGGTACTGCGACGCCGTGGCCCGGTTGCGTGACACGCCTCCCTGGGCCGCCGACGTGCTCACTCAATGGTCGTCACTGTTGGACCAGCTGGCCGAGGAGCCGAGACAGCTGGCCCGCCGGCTCGACTGGGTCATGAAGCGGGAGCTGATTGAATCTTACATGACCAAGAAGGGGATCGATTGGAACGATCCTCGCGTCGCCTTGATGGATTTGCAATTTCACGACCTGCGGCTGGATCGGGGACTGTACTACAAGCTTGAGCGCGAGGGGTTCGTCGACCGGCTGCTGGGCGAGCAGGAAATCGTGTCGGCGGCCGAATACCCTCCGACCGACAGCCGAGCCTATTTCCGTTCCGCCTGCCTGAAAAAATTCCCCAAAGAGGTCTATGCGGCAAGCTGGACTTCGGTGCTCTTTGAAGCGGGCGGCGGCCTCGTCAAGCGCGTCCCGTTGATGGAACCGCTTCGGGGGACCGCGGCGTTGACGGAGCGCTTGGTGAAGGAGTCGGATTCCGTCGAGCAACTGCTGGATCGGCTCACGGGCCAGGGGGGGTGATCGCATGGCTCATCAGGAAAAGAAGCGGGACAAACGGCGCGATGCGGACCGTAAAGAGGAGTCGGCGGCCGCTAATCCGGAGGTCGTCGAAAAGGGCAAGGCGTTGAAGAAGGACATGGACGACTTGTTGGACGACATCGACGACGTGCTGGAGGAGAACGCCGAGGAATTCGTGAAGAATTACGTCCAAAAGGGCGGGGAGTGAACGTGCCCTTTCCCTGGAACGATCCCGGCTCCAGCTTTTCGGATTTTCTGGCCGCCTACCGGCAGCAGTTTCCCTCTGGGCCGGGTCCCCTGCCGCTGCCGGTCGCACAACCGTCCGGGCCGACGGCCGATGCCGCCAGCGCGACCTGGCTGCCGCTGCCACGCGGTACCACCGTGCTGGCTCTCTGCTATGGAGACGGCGCCATGGTCGCCGGCGATCGGATGGCGACCGAGGGCTATCAAGTTGCCGACCGCCGGATTGAAAAAGTCTTCAGGGCCGACGACTATTCGGCCATCGCCATCGCCGGCACCGCCGGTCCCTGCATCGAGCTGGCCCGTCTCTTCCAGGTGGAGCTGGAGCATTACGAGAAGCTTGAGGGTGCGCAACTCTCGATGGAGGGCAAGGCGAACAAGCTGGCCCAGATGGTCCGCGCCAATCTGCCCTTAGCCATGCAGGGGCTGATCGTGTTGCCGCTCTTCGCCGGGTTCGATCCCAAGGTCGGACGCGGCCGGATCTTCAAGTATGACGTCGCCGGCGGCCGGTACGAAGAGGCGGACTTTCACGCCACCGGGTCGGGCGGCAAGGATGCCCGCACAACGATGAAAAAGCTCTACCGTCCCGGGCTCTCCAGGGACGACGCGCTCGGCGTCGTGCTGGAAGCGCTCTACGACGCCGCGGAAGAAGACGTGGCCACCGCCGGTCCCGATCTGATCCGCAACATCTTTCCCACCGTGAAAGTGATCGACCGGACCGGCCTGACGGACGTCGAGGAGGGCCAGATCCGCCCTCTGATGACCCGGTTGATCGACCAACGCCGGAGAGGGTGACCATGGCGCTGCCGTTTTACGTCCCCCCGCAACAGATGATGCAGGACAAGGCGGAGTACGCCAAGGCCGGCATTGCCAAGGGACGTTCGACCATCGCGATGGAATACCGCGACGGGATCGTCCTGGTGGCCGACAACCCCAGTCTGTCGATTTACAAGATTGCCGAAGTCTACGACCGGATTGCGTTTGCCGGCGCGGGCAAGTACAGCGAATTTGAGAATCTCCGCAAGGCGGGAATCCGCCACGCCGATTTGAAGGGCTACATGTACAGCCGCGAGGACGTGACGGCCAAATCGCTGGCGAACGCCTACTCGCAGGTGCTCGGCACGATTTTCAGCCAGGAGGTCAAACCGCTCGAGGTTGAGATCATGGTTGTCGAGGTGGGCGCGGAGGGGCAGCCGAACCAGCTCTACCGGATCAGCTTCGACGGCAGCATTTACGACGACACCGGCTTCTCCGTCATCGGGGGGCGGGCCGAAGCGATCCAGCTGGCCGTCAAGTCCCGGCACCGCGCGGGCGCGGCGATCGAGGAGGCTCTGACGTGGTCCGTCGACTCGCTGGAACAGGGCGGCAACCAGAAGATTCCCCTCGAGACGCTGGAGGTGGCGGTCCTGGATTCTCACCGGATCGGCCGACGGTTCCGACGCTTGTTGAAACCCGAAGTGGAACGCCTCTTGCCGGCCCGGTCGCCGTCATGACGGGCGCGGGACGGGGGGCTGGTCAATGCGGGCGCGCATTTTCGGACTGGAAAACGAATACGGTCTGATTTTTTTCCCCAACGGCCGGGTCTATCTCCCGATGGAGAAGATTCTCGGCTATATCTTTGAAGGGTTGATCCCCAACAGCTGGCCCTCCAACGCGTTCCTGACCAACGGGGCGCGATTCTACCAGGACACCGGCTGCCACCCCGAATATTCGACGCCCGAGTGCGACAACCTTCGCGATCTGGTCACCCACGACAAGGCGGGAGAGCGGCTGCTGGAGGCCTGCCTGCCCGTGGCGGAACGGCGGCTCAAGGATGAAGGGTTGAGCGGGAGCATCTACATCTTCAAGAACAACACCGATTCGATGGGCAACACCTACGGCTGCCATGAAAACTACCTGATGCGGCGGGAGCTCGACTTTTGGCGGGTGACCGAACAGTTGATCCCCTTTTTCGTCACGCGGCAGATCTACACCGGCGCGGGCAAAGTGAGCAAGGTGGCGGGCAAGGCGCACTATTTCATCTCCCAGCGGGCCCAGCACATCCATGAAAAGACCTCCTCCTCAACCACCTCGTCGCGCAGCATCATCAACACCCGCGACGAACCGCACGCCGATGCCGAAAAATACCGTCGGCTGCACATCATCGTCGGCGACTCCAACATGTCGGAATATTCCACCTATCTGAAGGTCGGCACCACCGCGTTGGTGCTCGGGCTGGTGGAGGAGGGGCAGGGCATTGCCGGCATCGAGCTGGAGGATGCGGTGCGGTCGATCCGCGACATTTCGAGAGACCTGACGTTGAAGAGAAAAGTGAAACTAGAAGACGGCCGGGAACTGACGGCAATCGAGATTCAGCGGCTGTATCTGGAGCAGGTGGCCCGCTACGTCGAGCGGTTGTCCGATCCGGAGGCGGAAGACCTGGTCGCGCGCTGGGCGTTGGTGCTCGATCGGCTGGACGAGGAGCCGATGGAGCTGGGGCGCACGGTGGATTGGATCATCAAACTCCGGTTGATGAACAGCTACATGTCGAAGAAGGGCTGCACGTGGGACGACCCCCGGATCGCCCTGGCCGATTTGCAGTATCATGACGTCGATCGGA
>DATJYI010000031.1:0-6611 GCA_035499635.1 Nitrospiria bacterium
GGTCACTGAGCTCTCGTTCCATTCCCATCCGGCGCCCGCCGGGTTCAATCTCGCCATTTCCAACGCTCCCCGCGGTCCACCTCCCGTCTTCCCCACCGTCTAACGCGTCACGACGCCGTCGGTGCGTGGTTTGACCCGCGCCTCGAACATCGGCTGACGTCCGTTCATTCGACTGGAAGTCCCGAGTGCGCGCGTCTTCCGGGGCACCGTACCCCCCGCGCTTCATCACGGAGTTACCTCGTGAGTGTCGGCTGCGTTGACTCGGATGGCTATTCTCGAAACCGCTTGACTCCCAGGCGGGAATGAACCACAACCACAAGGAGAACAGACATGAAGAACCTGATTGGGTTCATATCGCCCGTTGTGCTTGGACTGCTGCTCCTGTCGGCATCGGCTCACGCGGTGGAGCAGAAAACCGCCCTCATGCTGGGCGGGAAGTTCTGTGAGTTTTATCCGAAGGAGCTTACCGCCGCCCTGATGGCCGTAAAAGGGGTGACCAGCGTTGATCTAAAAAGCATGGAAGGGCACGCCGTTGTCACGCATGACGATACCGTCAAGGATGAGACGCTCATCAAGGCCGTCGCAGATGTGAAAGGCACAAAGATGGGCGTGGAGTGGTACTGCACCGCCATGGTCATGGATTAGACAGTTCACTCTATGACATGACGCGATCAACACCGATCGAGGGAAACCAGGGGAACGACCGCCCTCGTACCCAGGTTCAAAGGATGGGAGGCACTTCCCTCCGCCTCCCATCCCTCCCTCGACCGGTCTTACAAAATTTCTTTGAGCTTTTCGGCGGGGCGGGCCAAGATCGCCCGGCTTCCCTTCTCCACGATGGGCCGCTGGATCAGGTCGGGGTGCTTGACCATCAGGTCGATCGCTTCGTCGTCGGAAAGCGCCTTGCCGGCCAGTTTCAACTTCTTATAGATCTCTTCCTTCGTCCGGAAGAGCTCCGGCGCCTTGATCCCCATTTTCCCGATCAACTCCTTCAGCTTCGCCTTTGAAATCGGATCGATGTAGTAGTTAACCGAGTCAAAGTCTACGCCACTTTCCTTGAGCGCCGCGTAGACCTGGCGGCAGGTGGTGCAGGTGGGTTTCTGGTAGATGGTGATTTTCATAAACAGTTATCCCTTTTAGCGGCCAAGACCGGAGCCGGTGAGAAGAGCCCTCTGGAGGCGGCCGCCACAGCTGTCTTCGATGCCGAGGCCAGCCGGAAGGGAAGGAGACGAGCACCGGAAGCGCAGTCGACTGTGACGACCAACCGGCTCCGGTCGAAGGCCCATCAGTCTTTTGGTTCTGCAGTTTTCATGGCGGTCAGCTTAGCCGCAACCATCTTGGCGCCTTTGACGCCGGAGAGCAACATCGACCCGAAGGCGGGGCCCATCCGGGGCGTCCCGTAGACGGCGGCGACGGCTAATCCAATGACGAACAGATTAGGAAAAACCTCGCCGGTGCGCCGCATCACCTGCTCTTCCGACTCCTCCACCCACATCGCGCCGTTGCCGGGCACGGGATCGCACAGCTTCCGCTTGGCCAGGTACTGGAGCGCGACGGCGTCGTGGCCAGTGGCGTCCACCACGATCTTCGATTCCAGCGCGATCGGATCGACGTGGACGGTGTCATGCCCCATCGCCTCGACCGGCCACCAGTTGACCACCACCCCCTCGACCTTCGGCTCCTTCCCCCGGACGATCAGATCGACCACCTTCGTCAGATTCAGGACATGCGTGCCGGCATCGTACGCCGCGCCGATCAACTTCGCGCAGGCATGGGGCGCTTCGACGATAAACAGGTCCTTCGCCTTCTGTTCGCACTCCACGCCCAGCTTCAGCAGCAGCTCCTGCGCCGGCGCGGCGATCGCCGCCTTGGTCATCAGATAGCCGCCCGACCAGAAGCCGCCGCCCAGATGGGCCATCTGCTCGGTGATGACGACGTTGTACCCCTGCCGGGCCAGCTCCGCGGCGCAGACCAGTCCCGACGGACCCGCCCCGATGATGATCACATCGCTCTCAATCAGCCGGTCGAACTGCTGGTAGAAGCTCCGGGCGATCTGCCGGGTGATCGCCGCCTCGCCAAGCCCAGCTATTTCTCTTTGTACTTTAAATAGATCAGCCATTGTATATCCAGTCTTACTGGTAGATTTTCAGCCCCTGTTTCTTGAACTCCTCCGCCTTCTCCTGCATCCCGACCTTCAAAGCGACATCCTCCCCAAGCTTTTTCTCTGCCGCATAGGCGCGGACATCCTCCGTGATTTTCATCGAACAGAAATGGGGCCCGCACATCGAGCAGAAGTGAGCGACCTTCGCCCCCTCGGCCGGCAGCGTGGCGTCGTGATAGGCCCGCGCCGTCTCGGGATCAAGCGAGAGGTTGAACTGATCCTCCCAGCGGAACTCGAACCGCGCCTTCGAGAGCGCGTTGTCCCACGCCTGCGCGCCGGGATGGCCCTTGGCCAGATCGGCCGCATGGGCGGCGATCTTGTAAGCGATCACGCCCGCCTTCACGTCCTCCTTGTTCGGAAGCCCCAGATGTTCCTTCGGCGTCACGTAGCAGAGCATCGCGCAGCCGTACCAGCCGATCATCGCCGCGCCGATCGCCGAGGTGATGTGGTCGTAGCCGGGGGCGATGTCGGTGGTGAGCGGCCCCAGCGTGTAGAAGGGCGCTTCATCGCACTCCGCGAGCTGTTTGTCCATGTTCTCCTTGATGAGATGCATCGGCACGTGGCCCGGCCCTTCAATCATTGTTTGGACATCATGCCGCCAGGCGATCCTGGTCAACTCGCCCAGCGTCTCCAGCTCGCCGAACTGGGCCTCATCATTAGCGTCGGCTATTGACCCTGGTCGCAACCCGTCGCCCAGGCTGAAGGAGACGTCGTAGGCCTTCATGATCTCGCAGATCTCTTCGAAATGGGTGTAGAGGAAACTTTCCTGATGATGGGCCAGGCACCACTTGGCCATGATCGAGCCGCCGCGCGAGACGATGCCCGTGAGCCGCTTTGCCGTCAGCGGCACGTAGCGCAACAGCACGCCGGCGTGGATCGTGAAGTAATCGACCCCCTGCTCCGCCTGCTCGATCAGCGTGTCGCGGAACAATTCCCAGGTCAGCTCCTCCGCCTTGCCGTTGACCTTCTCCAGCGCCTGATAGATCGGCACCGTGCCGATCGGCACCGGCGAGTTGCGGATGATCCATTCGCGGGTCTCATGGATGTTCTTGCCCGTCGAGAGGTCCATCACCGTGTCGGAGCCCCAGCGGATCGCCCAGACCATCTTCTCCACCTCCTCCTCGATTGACGAGGCGACGGCGGAATTGCCGATGTTGGCGTTGATCTTGACCAGGAAGTTCCGGCCGATGATCATCGGCTCCAGCTCGAGATGGTTGATGTTGGCCGGGATGATCGCCCGGCCGCGTGCGACTTCCTCCCGCACGAATTCCGGCGTGATCTCGGACGGGATGCTCGCGCCCCACGCATGGCCGGGATGCTGGGCCGTGCCCCTTCCATTTGTCCTCATTTCATCGCGCAGCATGGCGCGGGTCTGGTTCTCGCGGATCGC
The DNA here is from genome assembly GCA_035499635.1 of Nitrospiria bacterium. Taxonomy (GTDB): domain Bacteria; phylum Nitrospirota; class Nitrospiria; order JACQCE01; family JACQCE01; genus JACQCE01. The sequence goes on from DATJYI010000031.1 coordinate 3,552, forward strand.
GATGAACTCCATCTCCGGCGTGATGACACCCTTCCGGGCGTAATGCATCTGGGAAACGTTGCGGCCCGCTCGGGCCCGCAGCGGCTTGCGAATGTGCTGGAACCGGAGCGCATCAAGCTCACGATTGGCAGCGCGCTCCCGGCCATACTCGGAGCTGACGTCGGAGAGTTGCTCCACGTCGCCCCGCTCCACCAGCCAGGAGAGGCGACTCGGCGGCAGTCCCTTGCGCAGGTCAATCGCGGCGGTGGAGTCGGTATAGGGGCCGGACGGATCGTAGACCGTGACGACAGGGTTCTCTTCGACGGACACCGCCGGGCCGTTCTTCCTCATCTGGGTCGGCGTCAGGCTGATTTCGCGCATCGGCACCCGGATCTCCTTCCGCCGGCCGTTGACGTAGATCTTCTTTGAGGCGGCGGAGATTGGCGTCGGCCGGTGAATCCCCGAATCGTGTCCCGTTCCGTTCATCCCGTGTTCTCCCTGTGCCATGTTCCTCACCGTCCTTTCCCCAAAACAAAAACACCGCACCAGAAAAGAGTGCGGTGTTCCTCTTCCTTCAACCTCCGCGTCCCTTCGCTGGCATGATCCAGATCAGGTTCCACGGGTTGCTCCAGCCTCACCATCGCCGAAGCTCTCAGTCCCTTTCGGGACACCCCTGGCGGAATTAGAACTATATTGTAGGTCAGCAGATTCTCCATTGTCAAGCGTTGAAGATACCACCTGATGCCCCAATAGCACAGAATGTACTACATAGCATATAAAGAGCGAAAAGCTCCATCAACAATTTCTCTTGCAATGATCTTTAAAGTATGCTAATGCAAGTCATTATTGTTAAGCTTTGTTAAGCTCAAGTTGTAAATCCAACCTAACTGGGGGGTGGATATGAAGATCGCCCGTTCTATCCCATTCTTCTTCCTTGCATTCATGTTCATCGGTTGCACATCAGTTGGCACACTCGGAATAATGACCAAAAATATGGGTGATACTGCTCAGATTCTAAGATCTGGGCGAGGATACAGAGAGCTGGGTTCAGTCGAAGGTCGAGCATGCCGATTCTTCTTGATAGCCCTGATTCCTTGGGGGGATTCTACCGTCACCGCTGCCATGAATAATGCGCTGACAGAAAGTGGCGGTGATGGGATGATTAATGTCACAGTGTCCAGCAGCTTGTATGGCTTTATTCCCATTTACAACGTCTTTGCATTCACCTGCACAAGTGTACAGGGAATTGCAATAAAATTTGAACCATTAAGTTCTTCTAGTTCTACAGTGCCTTCTAGTTCTACTGCGCCTTCTAGTTCCCCTCAATCTTCTGGCCCCTGACACATCTTACTTCAACTCACACACAAAAATTCCAATGTCATTGCTAAACGATCCACCCGGTTTCGGGCCGCCGTTCATCACATAGACCCGGTCCCCACCGCCGCCGCGCCCAGGCCGTGGCGCGCCGTCGGCACCGGCGCCTTCGATCACCACCGATCGGTCGCTGGGTCATAATCGTAGACCGTATTGACCGGCGTCCAGGAGAAGGTGCCGCTGAAGCCTCCGATCACATAGAGCTTCCCACCCGATATGCCGATCCCGACATGGTGAAGTGAGGCGGGCATTGATGATTTCGTTTCCCATCGATCGGCGATGGTGTCGTATACTTCCAATCGGCCGGTCGCCCCCAACCGGCCGATGCCGCCGACCAGGTAGATCGTCGTCCCGATCGCCGCGGCGGCCACCTCTGTGCGCGCCGTCGGTGCAGGCGCTTTCGTCTCCCAGCGTCCGAGGCCCGGCTCAACCGCCCAGGCGATCGAGGACAGAACAGCGGATGCCACCGCGATCCGCCATGCCTGAGACCGCATGGCTCGCCGCATAATCGGAATTATTTCAACGCGCCGATGAACTGGTCGACCGCGATCGCCGGCATCGTGAGGAAATGGACCGTGCCCCGCGAGCCGAGTTCCATCGAAATCTTGGCGATTGTCTGATTGTCCTTCGCTTCGACCACGTTGACGAAGTCATACGGTCCGAGCACGGCGTATTGGGCGAGCACCTTGGCGCCCATCGCTTCGATCTCCTTGTTCACCTGTTTGATCCGGCCGGGATTCTCCTTCACCGTTTTGCGCCCTTCATCCGTCAGCGTGCTGAGCATGATATAAGTGGCCATCATCTCCTCCTCCGTTGGTGTGGGGCCATCATACGCCCATCGTTGACAATTGACAAGCCTGCCGTGATGGCATCTTGACACGATGATGCATTACAATTACAGTCATCGGCGTACCATCGCCGTCCCGTAGCCTGGCGAAGCTGAATCGCTTGCACGGATACCTGAAGGAGGGATTCCCCATGGCAGTGAAGTCTTACGTGTTGTGGCCCATTGCGCTCTGCGCCGTGATGGTGTCCGCCTGTTACAAGCACCCCGTGAACGCCGGCCCGGAAGGCACGGCAACCAATCTCACGGTGGGCACCGTGCAGGGCTCGATCAAGGTCGGCATGCCGGCGTCGGACGTCGCCGCCCTGCTCGGCTCGCCCAACATCGTCACCACCGATGAAAAACGGCGCGAAGTCTGGATTTACGACAAGATCTCCTCCAACAAAGTGGACACCGCCAATTCCGTGTTTGGCACGTTGATCATTCTGGGGGGATCGAGCAGTCAGACTGAAAGCACATCGACGCAAAAGACGCTGACGATCATCATCAAGTTCGATGAAGACAAGAAGGTACGGGACTTTGCCTACAACTTCACCCAATTCTGAAACCGGACGCATGGACACGGGCCCCGTCGGGATATCTCGTGGGCTGCTGACGGTCATGGCCGGCCTGCTGCTGTCGGGCTGCATGCAGATGGCCACGCCCGAAAGTTTTTTTGAACTGTCGCCGGACAGCACCAAAATCAAAGCCATGCAGACCCGCCTGTTCGAGACGACCAACGAGAAAGAACTGCTCTCCGCCTCCGCCGCCGTCCTGCAGGACCTGGGCTTTCAGATTGAAGAGAGCGATGCCGGCGTGGGGGTGATTCGCGCCGCCAAAGAACGGAGCGCGCGTCAACTGGGTCCCGAAATTCTCCAGGGCCT
>DATJYI010000032.1:0-12025 GCA_035499635.1 Nitrospiria bacterium
GCTGTTATATAAGTGGCGCGATCAGCTTGATCCCGCTGAGCAGGACGACGGGCCACCCCCCGCCACCGCCCGCGAATCAACCCTCCGCAAAGAGGTCAGCCGACTCAAGCGAGTGTTGGCGGACAAGACCCTGGAGGCGGATTTTTTCAAAGGTGCCTTGCGAAAAGTCGAGGCTCGACGCCAGCGGCGCGGCGGCTCTGGCGGGACGGCATCTACGCCCACATCCGGGACGTGATGGCGCAGCAAGGCAGCGTAAGCATCGAGCGAATGTGTCGGCTGGCGGGGGTCAGCCGGGCGGGCTTTTACCGGTCGTTACAGGAGCACTACCCCGAGGAAGAAGACATGGAAGTGCGCTCGGTCATGCAGCAGATCGCGATCGAGCATCGGCGGCGCTATGGCTATCGGCGGATGGCTCGGGAGTTAAAAGACTGTGGGATGGTGGTGAACCGCAAACGGGTCTTACGGCTGATGCGGGAGGACAACCTCTTGGCCGTTCAGCCGCGGGCCTTCGTCGTGACGACGGATTCGGGGCACGACCTGGAGGTGTATCTGAATTTGGCCAGCCGCCTGACGCTGACCGGGCTCAATCAGCTCTGGGTGGGAGATATCACCTATATTCGTCTGAAGACCGAGTTCGTCTACCTGGCCGTGATCCTGGATGCCTTCTCGCGCAAGGTGGTAGGGTGGGCGCTGGAGCGGACCTTAGCCACCCGGTTACCGCTGGCGGCCTTGCGCGACGCGATCACCGTCCGACAGCCGCCACCGGGTGTGGTCCATCACTCGGATCGCGGCGTGCAGTATGCTTCCAGGGAGTACGTGCAACTGCTCCATCAGCATCAGATGATCCCGAGCATGAGCCGGCCGGCCAACCCGTACGACAACGCCAGTTGCGAGAGTTTTATCAAAACCCTCAAACGAGAGGAGATCGATGCGAATGACTATCGGGATCTCGAGCACTTGCGGACCAACCTTGCGGTCTTCATCGAGCAGTACTATAATCGCCGCCGCTTGCACTCGGCGCTCGGCTACCAATCGCCGGAGGCGTTTGAGCACGCGGTGGCGGCGGCCGGACACCCGGTCAACGGGGCGACCTTGCGATGGCCCTGGAAGGAAAAGAGCCAGTAACTAACAAGTGTGCCAATTCAAAACTGTCTCACCAGAGGGGTGCACCCCATTGGTGGGTGAACCCTTCTGCTAAGACAGCTTCATATGAGCATAGAGACTACGTAAGGAAGAAACGGCTCGACCTGGGCTTACGCCAGGCCAAGCTGGCCGAGCGGCTCGGGGTCAGCGAGTCCACCGTGTGGAATTGGGAGCATGGGACAAAGCCGGTTCCGGAGCATCAAGTCCGGATCAGAGCATGGTTCGGCGATCGGCCGGAATGTGAATGAAGCGAGTGAAAATCCTCCACATAGCGGTGGGCTCGCTTGGGGGGACGGTTGGATTCAACTGTCATCCGCTCTTTCCCGGTCTGCATGAATTGTTATTGACAAGAACCTTCAGCGGCGGACTACCCTGTTTTTGCTCATGATCATCCGCCCGTTACTCCTTTTTTCTCCCCATGGCGCTATTTCCGTCACTTGCTTTTTTCCTGCCTCAGTGTTACATATGAACACTGGTCTAAGTGCTTATGAAGTTTTTCTCCTTACAACAATTAAGATTTCCCGGGGGCCGCGCGCTGGTCGTCGTCGTTCTGCTCAGTTATCTGGCGCTCACCGGCGAGGCGATCCACTGCCAGTATTTCGATCACGACCACGCCGCGCACCATCACTCCTCCGAGCAGACCAAAGGCCATCAATCGCACTGCATGATGGCCGGCCATTGCGCCGCCACCGCTCTCCAGACGGCCACGATCACCGTCATTGATCCCGTCCAGGTTGCAGCCCTGTTGTTTCACTCGACTCCGGCCCTTGCCGGATTCAGCGTTTCCCTCTCCAGCTCTCCCCGCGCTCCACCCTCCGTTACTCTCACCGTCTAAGACCTCACGATACTGTCGTCTGCGCAGGATAACCGCGCCTCGACGTTGATCTGACGTCCATCATGCGTCTGGAAGATCGGCGTACGCGCAGTTATTCCAGATGGCTTTGATCCTCATTCGGGAGCGGAGAGGTATTTCATGCATGGTATGTGCCGGTACGGGATCATTGTGTTCGCAGTGTTCACATGTACATGGCTGGTTCTCCCATCCTCCGGTGCGACAGAAGAGACGACTCCGCCACAGGAAACCGCAACCGGGGGCACAACAACACAGGAAAGCACGCCTGCGGCACCGACAGGGCCGGAGAGCACGCCAACGGCACCGGCAGCGCCGAAGGGCACACCCACGGCGCCGGTAAACGCCACGGCAGCGAAGCCACCCACGGCAACAACCAAAACTTCCGAGGGAATCCAGGCGGCGACCGGAGAAGCGGTCACTTTCGGCGACATCAGCATCGTCAGCCGCCGCCCACTGGAACGGCCGCAGGGCACCGACATCTCCTCCGCCACGCGCCTGGAGCTGGATCTCCAGCCTCGCGCTGTTCATGTTGTTCACGGGCCTGCCGTGGGCCAAGCAATGGGGCGGCTACCTGAAGGAGATCCGCCGCCTGACCGGCACAGCCGTCGCGCAACAGGACTGGCCGAGCGGCCATCCCGCCTCTCACTCGCCACTAATGGCGGCCGGGCATCAGGAGCACGCGGCGCATGGGGGCGGTTCGGGTACAACACCGGACGCGGGCGTGAGCCCATCGGACTACACCGCGATTGACCGGTTGGTGACGACCATGGCGCCGCTCAACCTCGCCCCACCAGTTCTGATATCCCCGCCGGCGAAGGGCTCCCCCAACTGGACGGCCAAGTCTGACGCGCAGAACCGCACCCTGCGCGTGAACTTAGTGCTGGACGGCGCGACCGGCGCGATACTCAAGCGCGAGGACTTCAAGAACCGTCATTGGATTGACCGGCTGGTGGCTGTCGGCGTCGCCGCTCACGAAGGTCAGCTCTTCGGCTGGCCCAATCAGCTCCTCAACACGATGACGGCGCTCGGCCTGCTGTTGCTATGCCTCAGCGCCGCGGTGATGTGGTGGCGACGGTGGGCACAGGGCGTACTGGGGGCACCGGAGCCGATCCAGCGGCCGCGCTTTGCGCTCGGCCTGGGACTGATCGTCCTGGCGCTCGCCGTCTATCTGCCGCTGTTCGGCCTCTCGATGATCGTGGTCAAGCTCGCCGAACGGTTCGTCTTCTGTCGGATCCCGTCCGTTCGAACCTGGCTGGGATTACATGCCGCACCCTCATACCAACCACAAGGAGAAAACACATGAACCACCTGACCAAACCGATCGTCCCAGTCGTGCTCGGATTACTGCTCCTGTCGGCGTCAGCTCAAGCGGCGGAACAGAAAACCGTCCTGATGCTGGGCGGAAAATTCTGCGACTTTTACCCGAAGGAGATCACCGACGCCATGATGGCCGTTAAGGGCGTGACCAGCGTGGATCTGAAAAGCATGAAGGGGCACGCTGTTGTGTCGCATGATGCCACCGTCAACCCGGCAACACTTGTCACAGCCATGAAAGCCGTCAAAGGCACAAAGATGGGCGTGGAATGGTACTGCACCGCCGAAGCGATGCAATAGACCGGCGACTCTTTTGCGGGAGTCAATCAACACCGTACGAGGGAAATTCAGGGGGAGACCACCCTCCTCTCCCCTGGGTTCAAAGGATGGGAGGCGACTGCCTCCGCCTCCCATCCCCCCCTCTTGACGGCACAAGAGAAAGGATCGCCCGATGAAGACCTCATATAGGACACGGTGTGGAGTGTTTGGCGTGCTGTGCCTGTCGCTCTGGGCGCAGGCGGGGATGGCTTCTGAACCATCGCCCTACCGGTTGTTGAAGGAACCGTCCATCCATACGTCAGGCAAGGTGAAGGTGGAAGTGTTCGTGGATTTCTACTGCCCGCATTGTCACCATTTTGAGATGGCAGTGCTGCCGATCCTGAAGCGCGAGTTCAATGACAGGCTGGAGGTCATCACGACCGGGTTCCCGGTGATCCGAAACAAACCTGAGACGCCGTTCCTCCTGTATGAGGCGGCGCGTGCGGATGGAAAAGGCGTCGACATGGCGCGGATTCTATTCCGGGTGTTGCATGATGAGAAGGGAGATCTTCAGGATCCCGGCGTGGAGGCGAGGGTGGTGAGGGAAGCCGGCCTGCAACCCGCGTCGGTGACAAAACTGCTGGCATCGGGGGATCCTGAACGGCGCTTCAAAGAGGGAATAGCCCGCGCCGAGCATCTAGGTGTCCTCTCCACGCCAACAGTGCTCTTGGATGACCATGTCCTGGTTGAGGAGGCATCAGCGGAGGTTCTCAGCCCGCTCATTCACAAATTATTGGCGGGGGAAAACATTCGCTAAGTATTTCACCGTACGCGGAGGGAACAAGATCATGAAGCGACTCCGGCTGATTGGGGCCCTGCTCCTCGCGATAGGACTTGCAATGATGACGTTTGTCACCATTCAGCAGGCGGCAGGGCCCAAGGATGGCGAATTCCCCCTGCCGGCTGAGTATAAATCCTGGCCGAAGTTTCTGTCGGCGGTCCAACGACCGGACGCCAAGCAGGTGCGGGAACTGTACGTCAACCCCACGGGCGCAACCGCCACAGCCGGCCAGCCGTTTCCAAACGGCACGCTCTTCGTCATGGAAAACTATACGGCGAAAGAAAAACCGGATGGCACGCTGGAGACCGGACCCGACGGGAAATTGATCAAAGGGGATTTGGTTAAAATCTTCCTGATGATCAAAAGTGCGGGCTGGGGACAGGAGGTCCCGGACAACCTCAAAACCGGCTCATGGGTTTATTCGGCCTATGGGCCGGATGGGAAGCCGTTGGCCGAGGATTTTACCAAGTGCCGTGCGTGTCACATCCCACTGGCGCAGAAGGATTTCGTGCATCGTTATGACGAGTATTTCGCCACACAACCGCACCATCAACACTGAGCCCGTATCCGGGCCTGGGTAGCCCAAGGGGGCTCTCCTCACCCCTTCGCGGCTCAAGAAAAAGGCCCACTCGATGAACACCACGCCCATCGCACGGGGTGAAGTGTTCCACGTGCTTGGTCTGTCGGTCTGGGCACACGTGGGGATGTCCTCGAAGCGCGAGCACGAAAATCCCCATCACATGCTTCATGAGGGTGGTCAAACGGGGTCCGGGGCTAGGCAGGCCGCCTTTTCTTGGGCCCCCAGAGGGGCGGCCGCAACGGCCGCCCCTCGCCACGGGCGCGAAGGATATCTCCGATGGGTTGATTGGATTCTTTCACCGTATGTTGGCATCGACTGATCCGATGAAAAAACAATTTATATCGGCGCTGGCATTTGCACTGGCCCTGATTTTTTCTGCCGTCACTTCGCTCTCCATTTTCTGCGCCGTCCATCACGGATTAGACGGGCTGGATCATCCAGCACGCCACGCGTCACACGGCACGGATTTCTGTTCCGCGCTCTCCAAGCTCGGCACCCAAACCGTCTTGATCTCCTCAGCCACGCCACTTCCTCTGTGTGACCATGTCGGGCTCGGTCAGATCATATCCGTGACCGAGCTGCCCCTCCATCCAATCCAACTCCACCTCGCCCGTCCCCCGCCGGTCTCGATCACTTCCGTCTAATCCCTCATCGGCGTCGCCGTGCAACATGTCCGCCGATTGTCGTGCGGTCATCCTCGAGAGTCAGGCCGCTCGATTAGAGATGCGGGCTTCTCGTATCGATCCGACGAGGCGAACTGCAGATTTGTGTCTAACGGGAAAAGTTCCACACGCAAGGAGGGGGATGATTCTAAGTTTTTGAATATGCGCCGGTGGTTGTACTCATCCGACCGGTCATCGGTTCAATGAGCGAAAGGGGTCAACGTGATGCAATGTCGGCGATGTAACGGGGCCATGGCCTTCGAACAGTTTAGTGATTTCTACAATGCAGCGGGGCGGCTCTCCTCCATCTCGTGGCGGTGTATTAACTGCGGGGAGATCGTCGATCCGGTGATTATGCGCAACCGAGGAGAACATGCGATCGCGGCTCGTGACCTGGATTCGGGATTCGGCCTCGATGGAAACTCGGCCGTGTCGGCAGGAAGGGGACCTCGGTGAGAACTTTTACGGGAAAACAGTCATGTGGTTCAAACAACTGACGATCAGGGCACTGATCGGATTATTCAACAGGGTCATCATCACCCTGCGCCCATCCTCAAGAGCCGGCGGATGATGGGCGTCTTCAGGTGATGGCCCACAGGCATGATGGGACAACCATTCGATCTGACCCAGATCTTTGAGAACACACGCAAGGAGCTGCTCGCCTTCGTGTCCCGTCTTGTCGGGGCGGACGAAGCGGAAGACATCCTGCAGGATGCGTGGCTGAATCTGTACCAACGCGGACGACCGGACACGTGGCGTCAGCCGCGCGCCTTTCTGTTTGCCGCTGTGAGAAATCTGTCATTGGATCGTCTTCGCCATCGGCGTCGTTGGGAACGGATGGTCGATCCCGAACAGGAACCAGAGGAACCGGTCTGTCCGCAACCAGGGCCGGACACGGTGGTGAATGGCAAACAGCGCCTCAAGCGCATCACTGACGCATTAGAGGAATTGCCGCCAGTCTGTCGCGATGCGTTTCTCCTGAACCGGCTGTGCGAACACACCCATGCCGAGATCGCAAATCGTCTGGGCGTGTCCACCAAGACCGTGCAACGCCATATCGAACGCGCATTAACTCATTGTCTGAACCGGTTGCATCGGGCTGATGCCGGGGAGCCTGATCGTTCTTTCGCACCAATGTCCAGTCAAGGCGTGCCCAGTCGTCGGATGATTGAGCGCCCCGTGTCCACAGAGAGTGACGCCGATGACAGTCCTTGACTCATGCTTTATCGAATCCCGCGCCGTGCGCGAGTGGGTCGCCCATCATTCAGGCGCTTGGACGACAGCGGACGACCGGCGCCTGGCCGACTGGCTGGCCGCCGATCCCGCCCATCGCCAGGCCTATCAGCGCGTGTCGCAATTGTGGGAGGCGGCCGGTGACCTGCGGCTCCCCGTCCCCGCGTCTTCCGCACGGTGCCGTCACCCGCTGTTCCTGCGCCGGCATGCTTCCGCGTTGGCCGCCGCCCTCATCGTCGCAGTGCTTTTTGTGCCGGTCGGCGTCCAACTGAAACAGTGGTGGGACGGGGTTCCACACCGCGTCGTCGTCCGCATCGCCGAGCAGAAAACGCTCCAGCTTCCAGACGGGTCATCCATCGTGCTGGACGCGGATTCCGAACTGATCTATCAGGTGGGCTACGGCCGGCGCCGCGCAACGCTTCAGCGCGGCGAGGCCCTCTTCTCGGTCGCCCATGACGCTCGCCGGCCGTTTGAAGTCACCGCCGGCGCGGGACGCATGATTGATCTCGGAACCACATTCGATCTGGAAGTTCGCCATGGCGCGGTGCGCGTATCGGTGCTGGAAGGGCACGTCGGCATTGTTTCCACCGATGGCGCGCTGAAACTGGCCGCCGGCCAACGAGCTGGCTATGACACCACCGGGGTCTTGTCCACAGTCGGGCCGGCAGACGAGAGCGTCGCGGATTGGCGCAATGGCCGACGAGTGTTCCACGACATGCCGCTCGGCCGGGTGCTGGAATATTTCGAACGCTATCATTCGGTCAGAATCGAGCTGAGCGATCCAGCGCTTAGGAAATTGCACGTCAGTGGTGTCTTCCGAATGACCGATCTGCGCACCTTCCTGGCCACGCTGCAGGGAAGCTTCCCGATTCATGTCCGATGGGTGGATGCCGGCCACATCGAGCTGCGCCCCGCCTCCTGAGCGGCGCATCCCCTCCCGTCTCTCAGAATAACCCTTTAACGACTGTCCAGTAACGGGGTCTTCGAACGTCGTATTGTTGGAACCCATTTTCCGGTCGAGACGATACCATGAAACCACACCTTGTACGAGCCCTTTTCCTCTCCATGAGCCTCCTCGCCAGCACGGTCTGGGCCGAAGATCAGCGGTTCGACGTGAATGTGCCGGCCGGAGATCTTGCCGGTGCCGTGGACACATTGGCGCGCCAGACCAAACTGCAGGTGTTATATGACCCGAAGCTACTGGACGGCAAGACCACGCCGGGGCTGCAGGGCCGCTATACCGCGCGCGAGGCGATAGACAAGCTGCTGGCGGGCAGCGGGATCGCGTTTCATTTTACGGCGGCGGACGCCGTGGCGCTTACCGCATCAGCCGAGGCCGGCGAAGGGGCCAAACCCGCCGAGCTGCCCGAGGTCAAGGTCACCGCGCCGGCCGAGACCGGCTACAGCGCGCCCAACGCCACCACCGCCACCAAGACCGACACACCGCTCATGGAAACCCCTGCCTCCGTGCAGGTGATTCCGCAGCAGGTCCTTCAGGACCAGAAGGCGACCACACTCGATCAAGCGCTCAGCAATGTCAGCGGCGCTCGGGGGTCGAATCTCGGATGGGCGGAATATATCTATCTGCGCGGCTTTAACACGTTCTCCTATTTACGCGATGGGTTCCGAATCGATGATCCAAGCGGATTGGGCGGATTGCTGACCCTGAGCAACGTCGACAGCATTGAAGTGCTCAAAGGGCCCGCCGCAATTCTCTACGGGCGGGTTGAACCGGGAGGCGTCGTCAACCTCATCACCAAGCAGCCCCAGGCCACCCCCCATTACTCACTCGAGCAAAGTTTTGGCTCGTGGGATCATTACATCACCACCGTCGATGCGACCGGCCCCGTCAATGAAAACAAGACACTCCTGTACCGCCTGATTTTCTCCTATGACACCAGCGACTTCTGGATCGATAACATCCAAAACGAACGGACCTTCATCGCGCCGACCATTCAATGGAAACCCGGTGCGCACACTCAAGTCACCGTGGAAACCTCCTACTCTCACGACCAATCGACACTGTATCAACAGTCGGTCGTCCCGTACGATACGACCACCCACCAGTTCCAGTGGGGGGACCGCAGTGCGAATCCCGTTCCCTATTACTTCAATCCGGACACCCTCTTTGTCGGTCTCAATTGGTCCCACGAGTTCAATGACAACTGGTCGATCAAGCAACAGATCAGCCATAACCAGGTCGATTTCTCGACCCCTTTGAATTTGAGTGAGGCATTCGGTCCGCTGGAACTCGTTGGCGACACTTGGACAGTCGGGTTGGGAACCGCAAAGCTGACCGGGAAAACGGTCACGGACGGAACGGTTCTTGATGTCACAGGTCATTTCCCGACCGGCTTCGCACAACACACGCTGTTGATCGGGGGCGATTACTACCAGTTGAAGGCCATCTACAACAGCCGGTACTCCAATCCCGGCGGCCCGTTCGTCTACGTGCCGCTGTTCAGCTCCACCGTGCCGTCCACGGCAGGCATTCCGCTGGACCCGGACACCTACTATTATACGAACACCACCACCAAATCAGTCGGCGCGTATCTTCAGGACCAGATCAAACTCCCGTATCACATCGACATCCTGGCCGGGTTCCGTTACCAAGACGTCTGGACCACCGGCTATACGACCTCCGGGGCGAACTTTGGGGGAACCGGCGCGCCGGTCGACAGCTCCATTCCGCATGAGAACGCCATCACCCCCCGGGCCGGCGTGTTGTGGCATCCGAAAGATTGGGTAAGCCTCTACGCGAGTTACACCGAAAACTTTGGGGCGTCCAACGCCAGCCTCGGCCCGGATTGGCAAGGGAAGCTGCTCAAACCCGAAGGGGCCCATCAATACGAAGTCGGCGCCAAGACTGAACTGCCGGATGGCAAGGCCTCCTTCACAATCGCCCTGTTCGATTTGACCAAAACGAACGTTGCGGCAAATGACCTGGCCCACCCCAACGGATCGGGGGGATTTTTTCCCACCGCCATCGGCGAAGTCGAGTCCCAGGGAATCGAACTTACCTTGCAAGGAGAAATCCTGCCGGGATGGGATCTTCTGGCGGCCTACACCTACGACCATGTGCAGGTGAAGCAAGGCACGCAGACCTATCCATCAGGAACGGCCATGCCGTTCGTTCCCGACAACATGTTCCGGTTGTTCACCACCTACGCATTCAACCAACAGCCGCTGACCGGCTGGAAAATCGGCGGCGGCCTCACGTGGGAAGGGTCGGCGCCCGGCCTGTACGTCGATCCTGTCACGTTCGCAAGCAACACCTCGACGATCCAGAGTCCCGGATATGTCATCTACGATGCGATGGCTTCCTACCATTTCAACGCATGGCTGCTGAAAACGACCTTCCAGCTCAACATCAACAACATCTTCAACAAATCCTACTACACGGATGCGTTCATGTACGTGTCACCCTGGGGATATGTCACATACGGCACTCCACGGTCCATCGTGGGATCGGTCAAAGTTGAATTCTGAGCCGCGGCCTGTCAGTCGGGAGCGTTCATGATTCGATGATGCCGGATGCACTCCACATCGCGGGCCCGCCACTCCATGGCGATTGGTCTGACATTATGAAATTCAGCGGGACCCTTCCGCCTGACGGACGCCTGATGATCCGCCCGGTTTTGGCAACGATGGATGGACACACGGGGGGCGATGCGCAGAGCGGCCCGTTCAGGAAGGCGATGACATGACACGCCGGTTCTTCGTCTGGCTGCACCGCTGGGTGGGACTGCTCATGACGGTGTTTCTCATCCTGGTCGGCGTCACGGGAAGTCTGCTCGCTTTCAACACCGACCTCGAACGATTGGTCAGCCCGCAGTTGTTCGCCACGCCGCCGTCGCCCGATGCGCGTCAATTGGATCTGGCGACCCTGGCGGAACAAGCGGAAGCCCAGGAGCCGCATATACGGGCCAGCTATTTCTCGGTCGCCGCCGGTCAGGTGAACATGCATGTGCTTCCGCGCACGGATCCGGCAACAGGAAAACCCTATGGCGATGTGAACTTCAACCAAATGTTCCTCGATCCATGGACCGGCAAGGAACTGGGGCGCAGAATGTGGGCGGATCTCTCTCAAGGCACGATCAACCTGATGCCGTTCATCTACCAATTGCACATGAACCTTGCGCTGGGAAGCCCCGGTGAGTGGACCTTGGGCATCGTGGCATTGGCCTGGACGCTGGATTGCTTTTACGCCATCTACCTGACCTTTCCCACGGGGTGGTCGCGTTTCTTTATCCGCTGGCGGCCGGCCTGGACGATCAGATGGCCGGCCGCGGGATTCCGCATGAACTATGACGCGCATCGGGCGTCGGGGCTCTGGTTCGCGCCCCTGCTCTTCATCTTCGCCTGGTCGAGCGTGATGTTCAATCTCCACCCCGTGTATGAATGGACGACGGCGACGCTGTTTGATTTTACTTCGATGCAGGAAGAGATGAAAACGATCCATCCTGCGCATCCCAGTCCTGATCCCCGGTTGAGCTGGAAAGAGGGGCTGCACCGTTCCCAGCAGCTGATGGAGGAACTCGCGAAGCAAGAGGGCTTTACGATCCATAAACCCTTCGGGTTCGCCTACCTCAGCGATCCGGGCGTCTATTCCTATACCGTCGAAAGCAGCCGCGACATTTCAGAGGACAGCTGGGACGGCATGGGGATCTGGGTGGATGGAGACACCGGAGAGTTGCAGAAGGTCTTTTTCCCGACCGGAGAGCATACGGGGGATACCATCAGTCACTGGCTGCGCATTCTGCACTTTGCCAATGTGCACGGCTGGGTGGCATACCGTGTCCTCGTCTGCCTCCTGGGCGTCGTGATCACCATATTGGCCGGCACCGGCGTCTACATCTGGTGGAAGAAACTCCGCTCCCGGCGGATCAGCACGGCCAGACGGCTGGCAGCCGCTCGATGACTATTTGAGGGAGCGGAAGAAGGAGCGATCTTCCGCTGTCCAATTCCGCCGGGTTCAAACGTCATAGGTATGCCTGATACATTCACCGTTTACAGAGGACTTCTACATGAAGCGATGGTTTGTCTTCGCCCTGATTCTCAGTCTGATTCTTGCGGCCGGCGCTGCCTGGGCCGAGGAATCGCGGTTCGACATCAACGTGCCGGCCGGCGACCTCGGCGGC
>DATJYI010000033.1:0-4586 GCA_035499635.1 Nitrospiria bacterium
GATGATGTCGTTGCACAGATCGATGCACTCGTTGCAGATATAGACGGTCGGCCCGGCGATGAGTTTGTGCACCTCATCCCGCCCCTTGCCGCAAAACGAACAGCGCAACCCTTCGCCCTTCTCCGCCTTCGCCATGAACGATGCCCCCCTTGCCCCTCTTGTCAATACAATACCCGCTTCCGGCCTCCCGCCGTTACTTCACGCCCGCCCCGTCCCGCTTATCCCCGTCCCGTTTCTCGCCAACCGGCGCCTTGGCGATCACCTCGTCGATCAGTCCGTAGTCACGCGCGGCCTCCGGCGACATGAAATAATCCCGCTCGGTGTCCCTGGCGAGCCGGTCGACCGACTGGCCGGTGTGCTTGGCCAGGATCTCGTTGAGCCGCTCGCGCATTTTCAGGATTTCCCGCGCATGGATATCCACCTCCGTCGCCTGCCCCTGAAATCCGCCCATCGGCTGGTGAATCATGATCCGCGAGTTGGGCAACGCGTACCGTTTGCCCTTCGTGCCGGCGGCGAGCAGCAAGGCGCCCATGCTGGCCGCCTGGCCGATGCAGATGGTCGAGACCGCCGGCTTGATGTACTGCATCGTGTCGTAGATCGCCAGGCCGGAGGTGACCATGCCGCCTGGTGAATTGACATACAGATGAATGTCCTTCTCCGGATCCTCCGCCTCGAGAAACAGCAACTGGGCGATGATCAGGTTGGAAAAATTGTCATCGATCGGCGCCCCGATGAAAATGATGCGGTCTTTCAGCAGCCGGGAATAAATGTCATAGGCGCGTTCGCCCCGGTTGGTTTGTTCGATCACCATGGGAATCAGCATACCTTGCGCTCCTTTACGCTGTAGGACGGTGACATGTCAATCCGGATCTCCGGTTCCGATTCGTGGCATCGTGCCGTCTCCTGCCTCTTCACGCCTCGATCTTGGCCTCGGCCAGCAGCAGCGCCAGTGTTTTGTCATCCAGCACTTTGCGCCGCACCTGCTCCAGCGAGTCGTCCTGGCGGCTCAGCAACCGGCGCACCTGCGCGGGCTCGAGCTTCATCTGCTTGGCCAGGCCGCGGATCTCTTCGGCGACCTCCTCCTCCGTCACCGTGAGCCCCTCGTCGGCTGCGATCGCCTCCAGCAACAGCGTGGCTTTCACCCGGTCGACCGCCAGCGGTTCGTAGGTCGCCCGAAACTGCTGCACCTGCTCCGGCGACGGCTCGTGCGCCTGGTCGGCCGGCTGCACGCGGCGATAAATCCGCTCCAGCTCCTGATCGACCATCGACTGCGGGACCTGGAACGGCTGCCGGTCGATGAGAAGCTTGATCAGCGCCTGCTTCTGGGTCGCTTCCGCCTCCTGCCTGCGCTGCCGTTCCAGCTCCGCGCGCAGCTTCTCTTTCAACTCGGCCAGTGACGCGGAACCGGCGTCCTTGGCCAGCTCTTCGTCGACCGCGGGCAGCACCTTCCGCTTCACCTCCCGGATCGTAATGGAGAACAGCGCCTCCTTGTCCCGCCACTCCGGTTTGGCCTCCTGGCCCAGGGGCAGTCTGGCCTCGACCTGTTCGCCCGCCCGCCGGCCGAGAATCGCCTCCTCGAGCGGCGCCTTAAGCAGTCCCTTGCCGATCTCAAACAATTCTCCCTTGACCTCGCTGTTGGGCAGCGGCTGGCCGTCCACCGTTCCGGACAGATCCACCAATACGAAATCACCCGTTTCCACCGCCCGGTCGGCCGGATGTGATTCCAGCTGGGCGAAGCGTTCCTGCAGCCGGCCGATTGCCTCATCCAGGTCGGCCTCGGTCACCACCACGGGCACCGGCTTGAGCGGTAAACCCTTATACCCGCCCACGGCGATCGGCGGCTTGACCTCGACCGTCGCGGAGAACGTCAGCGGGGTGCCGTCCTTGAGTTGCACCTGTTCAATGGCCGGCAATTCAACGGGCTTCAGGCCCGCTTCCTCGAGGGCGCGGTGATACGAATCGGGAACCAGTTTGCGGAGGATTTCCTCCTGGATCTGCTTGGCGTAGTGCTGCTCCAACAGGGCGCGCGGGGCTTTGCCGGGACGAAAGCCGGGCAGCCGAACCCGCCGGTTGAGCGACGCGTAGGCGTGGGAGAATTCCTCCCGCACGACCTCGGTGGGGACCTCCACCCGCAACGTTTTCTTGACGGTTGAGACGTCGTCGATGTCGACTTTCATGCGTGCCGCGACTCCTGACGGCGCTCTAGGACACGACCCATGGTGCGAGAGGAGGGACTTGAACCCCCATTCCCTTGCGGGAACCAGCTCCTAAGGCTGGCGCGTCTGCCGTTCCGCCACTCTCGCCTGAGAGCGGAGCAGTGGAGCATGAGAACATTGGAAAGAGGATCCACTCATGATCTCCTATTTTCTCGTGCTCCACTGCTCGAATGCTCCGAATGTTCCGCCACCGGCGGAAAATTCCGGGCCGAACAGGACTCGAACCTGTCGCCCGCTGATGAAGAGTCCAGACCCCGCCCTCGATCCCCGTCGGACTGAGTCGGACTGAAGAGGGTGGGATGGAATGAAGTGCTGTATAACATCGGCACAATGTAGGCACAATCATAACAAACGCCCAGGGTATCCTACAAGCCGTTCAATTGACAGTAACCGCGGTCAAAATACGCCCAAAAAGCGTGCAACGCCCCGACTGAACCACAATTTTGAATAGTGGAGGCGCCCCCCCAGGCTTGTAAGCACTGCGGGACTCCCTTACAATCCAAACGACGGCATCAACGGCTTCATCCGGGCAGGTGCTGTCTCCCCTAGATTTGCACCACTGCCAAGTCGAGGTTTTTTCTCAAAGGATTCCGATGGGAGGATTGGCGGTGGTGGAACGAGACGATCGGAGAGTGTTTAAAACGGGCCGATCAGGCTCTCTTTCTGGCCAGGGCGGAAGGCCGAAACCGGGTCGGGGTTGCTTCAGGTTAATGACGGGGCGCCGGTTTCTTCTGAACGAGAATCTCCCTCATCCGATTCTTCAGATAGCATGAATTGACCAGGTCAAATCCAATGAAGAGTTCCTGAATCTCGCGGTTTTCATAGGCCCGCCCGGGCGGGTGCGCATGCGGCAGCGGCTCATAGTCGAGTTGCTCCGCGCTCACGATCCGGTAGAGGGTGGCGGGGCGGGTGGCGGCGCGCTCGCAATTAAAGAACGCCAGCAGATAACCACGGGGTTTAAGCAAGTGAGCAAGCCGCAGCAATGTGTGTCGTGCGCCCGGCGGGTCGAGATAATCCAGCAGGTCCCAACACAGAATGGCATCAAACAGACCGTCGGGATGGTCCGGTTCAACCACAATCGGGACCGGCGTCTCCTCCTTGGCCGAGAGGCGGTCGCGGAAATGAGCCGGCACGACCTTCGGCGGGGGCGGCGGAGGGGGCAGCGGCGTGATCTGATCATCCACCGTGACCTTGCAGCGGTGATGGATCAACCAGGTGATGTTCTGATCGCACAACCGTCCCACGTCCAGCAGATGGGGGGCGGGATGCGGGGACAGCGCGTCGATCAGCCGTTTGAGATTCTTGGTCGAATGGTGCAGGCGCGATGGGGCCGCCGGTTGGGAAACCGTCGGCACTCTCGTCTGGATCGACCGCGCCCCGCCCCCGAGGGGCGCCGATGGCGGCAACGGGATCGTCACCTGCGTGAACGGCGGGGCGCGACCTTAGACCGGCAGAGGCGCGCGCTGGGGCGGACGGGCATGCAGCTTCTCATCGTGGATCACGGCCGGTTTCACCATCTCCGCTTTGCGCTCCATGTCGACGCTGCCCTTGAAGTGGGCGCCGTCGGCAATGGAGAGGCGGTTCGCGATGATGTCGCCCTGCAGGCGACTCGTCGCCTGGAGCTCGACCTTGTCATCCGCGACGATCTGGCCGACCACTTCGCCGATGATGGTGATCGTTTTGGCGCGCAGGTCGGCCTTGATCCGCCCGTTCTTGCCGATCGTCAGGTGATGCTCCTTGAGATCGATCTTGCCTTCCACGGTGCCATCGATGATCAAATCCTCGTTGCCGGTCAACTCGCCTTTGAAGAGGATCGATTGACCGATTAATGCCGACTGTTGGACGGACTGTGTCATTGTTGTTCTCCTCGATTCATGGTGGGTCTCAGGGCCGGCGGCGTGGGACGGCTGCGCGGCGGCATCGGCAGAGCGTGCCGGAGACCTCTCATCACGTTCCTCTTTCCAGTTCCACATGGCGCCTCCTTCTGTGACGCAGAGCAAAGGATGAAGGTGGATGGCTCGACATCGTCAGTCCTGATGATCTCGAAGCTCGGACAAGATGACCGGTTGCCTATTCCCTGGGCTCCCTGTTGCCACGAGAAAGATCACCTGGCCCTCGCGTCTGTCGCCGACCAGGGCCGTGCGTTGATTGCAGATGGAACACCCGCTCTAAACGACCTCTGCTTTTGATCAGCGTGACCCTGAGGCTTCCTCTCCGGTCAGTGTTGTTGCTTCTGGACAGATTTTCAAATATTCCGTGGAAGAGGCGTTCGGATTCGCAGCGACGGAAGATGAATTGTTCCCTCCGAAGATAGTGGAGTATATTTTTTCTTCTTTTAGATTTAGGACAGACCTCATCCTGATGGAATAA
>DATJYI010000034.1:0-7267 GCA_035499635.1 Nitrospiria bacterium
TCATCCACGATCAGGATCGTGTCGGTCATTTTGCACTCGGGACCGGAAGGGTGATCGTGACGGTCGTGCCGGTCGGACGGTTGGGCTGTATGCCGATCTGGCCGTTATGATCCGTGATAATGCGCTGGACGATCGCCAGGCCCAGACCCGTGCCGCCGCGCCGTTTGGAGTAGTAGGGCAAAAACAACTTGTCGAGATCCTCCGGCGCGATGCCGGCGCCCTCATCATCGATGCGGATCTGGACGGCGGGTTGACCCGGCGTATAATTCGTGGTGAGCCAGAGCCGACCGCGACCGTTCATGGCATTGACCGAGTTTTCAAACAGGTTCAGAAACACTTGCTTGATCTGTGACGGGTCCAGCAGCAACGGAGGGAGGCCGTCGGCGAACTGCGCCGTGATGATCAGGTCCTTGTGCGCGCTGCGATACAGAAACACCACCTCCTGCAGCAATGCGTGCAGATCGCACGGGCGTGGGGAGGGGGCGGGCATTCTGGCATAATTTGAAAATTCATCCACCATGGTTTTCAGCGTGTTCACCTCATTCATGACGATGCGGGTCGATTCATCGAAGATGCGCGCGAATTCATCGGGACTCTGCGTGAATTTTTTGCGCAGGCGTTCCGTGGCGAGCAGAATCGGCGTCAGGGGGTTTTTAATCTCATGCGCGATACGGCGGGCGACCTCCTGCCAGGCCGCCAGCTTCTGCGCTTTGAGCAATTCTGAGAGGTCATCGAAGACGAGGACCGCTCCCATGAATCGCCAATCCTGGCCTCGGAGCAGCGCGACGCTGAACCGTAGCGTGACGGCGATGCCGCCGAACTCCGCCGACAGTTCCCGCTCGATCGTCTCGCCGTTTTGGGCGATCAAACGGCGAAGATCGTCGGCCAGGGACTCAAGCCCGAATTGTTTGAAGACCTCGTGGTACGCCCGCCCCCTGACGGTGTCGGCGCTCGACTGTAGGATCATTTCGGCCGACCGATTGAACGTGGTGATCCGGCCTTCGGGATCGGTCGCAATGACGCCCGTGGCGATGGTCTCCAAGACGGTTTCAATATAGGCGCGACGCTGCTCCAATTCGACGTTGGATCGGCGCAGCGATTGATTCACGGCCTCAAGGGAGGTTTTACTCAGTTGCAGATCATTGGTCATGGTGTTGAAGGAATCGACCAGCTCCCTCAGCTCATCGGTCGATTCGGCCTCCACGCGGACGGCCAGATTGCCGGCGGCGACGGCCCGGGTTCCGTCCAGCAGCCTCTGAATGGGCCCCGTGATGCTCCGTGCGATGTAAAAGCCGAACCAAGTGGCTGAAAAGACGATCAGCAGTGTGACGGCGAGGAAGAGCACGACATAGGTGCTCTTGATCGGCGTTTTAAATGCTTTGAGCTGAGTGTAATCCTCCATAGCGCGGCTGATGTCATCAAGATTGCCCGCGATCTGCCGGGGCAGCAGCGAATCGACGATGGCGACCGCCGGCGCACCCGGGCCCGCGCCGCGGATGGGGACGGCGACCCTCAACAGATCGCCGCTCTCGTCCGAGAAGGTGGCGTCTGCCTCTTCGCCCACGGCGGCTTTGGACAGCAGTTGACCGAGCAGCGCGGGGTCGGAATGACGCGATGGTCGGATTTTGCCCGGATGGGCGGCGGCCCGATCACCGATGGTCGCTTCAGCGACAAGCACGCCCGCGCGGGTGTACAAGGAGAGGCCGGTGATCCCGGTTTTGGCGACCGACCCGGCCATCAATCGATTCAGCAGTTGTGTTTGGGTCGACGAGTCCGGATGTTCTCTGACGCTTTCACGACCCACCTGATGACCCACTTCAGCCGCGCGTGCCCTGGTCACGTCGTAGTACCACCTGGCGATCTCTAGGGAGCTTTTTAGCGATTGTTCCACCTTGATCCCGAACCAATTCTCAATGCTGCTGCTGATCAGGCCGCTGGCGACAATGAAGAGAAGAAACGTGGGAATCAGCGTCAGCCCGACAAAGGCGGCGACAAGTTTGGCGCGGAATCCCGCCCCGAGCAACCTGTGGCGCCGTTCAAAATAGAGTTTGACGAAGTTCCGGGATAAGAGCAGCAACAGCACGACGACCAAGATGACATTGACGTTGATCAAGGTGAGCAGCCAGATATTGCTGGGAAGCAGCGACGTTTCCACCGGTTGGTAGAAAATGAAGGTCGTCACGGTCAGGGACACGAGGAGGCAGACCGCCGTAATCCAGACCGGCCGCATGGGATGCCTGCCCGATTTGATGGGAGTGCGCGTCGGCATGGCAGCGTTGTTCACGGCCGGCCCGCCACGGCGGTCAGCGGAGGTGAATCGGTCCATGGGGTGGAGAGCTGGTCGACGGGGAGGAAGAACAGTAAATATTCGAGATAGACGGGAAGTTTGGCGGACCGCATTTCCGCTCTGACGCTTACATAATAGTAGGTGTTGCTCAGCTGGGAGGGAACCGTAAACGGTATTGTAACATCATGAATTTGGGAGATCAAACGATCAACTTCTTCGAGCCGGTCCGCCGTCTGCCGGATTTCGGCGTCTCCCTGGCGTTTGGCGACCACGAATTGCCGTTTGACCAAATCGTACCAGATGCGAAACCGCACGGTGGAGGAGTCGATCTCTTCGTCCATCCAGAAGGGAACGTGGCGTTTGATCACCACGTAGTAATAGAGGATTTTGCCGATGCCGTGCCGTAAATCGTTACCCACATCGGATGGCAGCCCCTTGACGAGGGATGCCGAGACGGTGACACGATCGCGCTCAGTTTTGACCGTCAAGTTGGTAATGAGGGCAGTATCCGCCGCCAAGGCCTCCGTGCAGCAGAGTGCCATCACGGACCAGATGGCGATCGCCACAGCCCGCCGGATCCGGTGCACGTCGCGGTTGGCGGGCGCTGGCATGGACTGACCCGATTGAACATGCGCCCTCCCCATGGTCAGGATGTCAGCGTCGCCTGCCAGGAGCGTTCAAATTCTTGATACGGGAGGAAAAACACGGTTTCAAAGGTCTGATCAAACGGCCGGCCGGCCGATAACTGTTGCAGCAGTTCTTTAACACGGGGCAATCCATATCGATTGATCAGATACCGTGTCGCCGAGTAACTCTCGGCGTATGCGACGGCAGCCTGGTCGGAAGTAAATTCCAGAAATGATCCGTGCAACGCCTCAAGCGGGATGAGGCCGCTTGGCGACAGACGGGCAAGCGACCGGGTCGACACCTCCTGGGAGCCCGGAAGATTTCCCGAGGCCAATCCCTCGAAGTAGACGGCCAATCCCTCGTTCAGCCACGTCGGCGCCAGATTGTCCGACAGTTCGTGCACGATCACGTGCGTGTATTCGTGATAGAGCACCTTGGCAAGAAGTGCGCGGTCCGGCGCGCCGCCGCCGGCGGGCAGACGGATTTTCCCGTCGTACACGCCGTTCGTCCAGCCCGGTGTCTGTGTGACGTCCCTGAATTGCTCGTTGCTGTACAGGATGACCGTGATCTCCTCGTCCGGAAACACCCCAAAGGCCTGTCCGACGTCACGATAGGCCAATTCCAGCAAGTCCAGGATCTGGTAGGCGCGATCACGGTTATCCCCGCCGTCGAATTGGATCAGGAAGTGACGTGTTCCGGTCTGCAAAAAGCGGTTTTGCAGCGACTGTTCTTTGGTCATCTTGGCCAGCAGCGGGGCGAGACGGTCAGGCTCGCGAACCCGCTGCATGGCCGAGGTCAACAGCGCAATGGCGTCCGCCAGCTGGTTCCGTTGATAGAGCAGGTCAGCCAGCTGTTCGTACAATTCGATGCGGGTGGGATCGAGCGCCACCGCCGCACGAAACGCTTCGATGGCGTGCGTCGAATCCCGTTGGAGTTGATACGCGGTACCCAGGCCGGCGTAGAGACTAGCTTCCCGGCGATCATAATCGATGGCCGTGTGAAACTGCCGGATGGCCTCGTCAGGATCGTGATCTTTGATCGCCGCCCATCCGAGCGCCGCGGTGGCGGCCGCCATGTTATGGCGGAAGGTGGGGTTGTCGGGCTGTCTGGCCAGGGCCCGTTCAAATGCTTGGACGGCGTCGTGATAATGACCGGCCTCGTAGGCGGCGGTACCCGCCTCGTTGTCGGTGTCTAGCGGTTGCGCGGTCGCGGCAGCGGCTGCCGGTTGCGGCGACGGCGCTGAGATGTGTGGCGCGGGTGATCCGAGGCGTTGGGAGCGG
The DNA here is from genome assembly GCA_035499635.1 of Nitrospiria bacterium. Lineage (GTDB taxonomy): Bacteria > Nitrospirota > Nitrospiria > JACQCE01 > JACQCE01 > JACQCE01. Next base: position 4,195 of record DATJYI010000034.1, read on the forward strand.
GGTCCGATCGGAGGCAAGGGTGGGACCAACACGTCGGCGCTCCGGTGGGGCGGGGTGCCGGATGGTGCGGCGTCGTCAGTTGTTCCGGTCGGCACGGGTGAGTCAGGATTCTGCTGAGGGGCGAGCGCAGTGGGCACGGGCGCGCGGGTCAGCAGCGAGATGGTCAGCGCGCTGAGAAAGAGCGTGGCTGAAATGAGTACCAGAAGAACTCCGGCCGGCGCCCGGCCGGCATTCGACCTGCGGACGGCCGCTCGAGGGGCTTTAAAATGCATTGCCCAACGTGAATTGAATCTCATACGGGCTTTCGTGAACGTTGATGTTGGGGTCTACGGTATTGACATATCTCACGTCGATAGGCCTGAGTTTGTAACCCCAATCGAGGCGCAGCGGACCCACCGGGGTATTATACCTGATCCCCGCGCCGACTGAGAATTTCATCTCCGTGAGGTTGACGGTGCCGGGTGTGGTCCAGACGTTTCCGCCGTCGAGAAAGAACACCAGGCCCAGGTGGGCCGGAAGGGCGATGCGGGTTTCGACGTTCGTCAGGAGCATCACGTTGCCGCCGATGGGGTCTCCGGAGGCCGATAGGGTGGAATCAGATGCGACAATGTAATTGCCCGGATTGGCCTTATCCGGCACCACATGCAGCACGCCCACCTCGTCCTGCCGGTAGCCTCTGTTGGTGCTGATTCCGCCCAGGTAGAACCGTTCGCCGAGCGGAACCAGCGTGGAATCTCCGAACTCTTTGGCGATCCCTCCGCGCGCCGACAGAGCAAACACAATCACGCGGTAGGGACTGAAAAACCAGCTGCTTGACGCGGTCGCCTTCACGAACTGGACCTGAGAGCCCAGGCTTTGCGCCGCATCCTCAAACGTCAGGCTGTGAATCGAACCGCGGGTGGGATTGAACGGGTCATCGCGCAGGTCCAGGATCAACCCGGGCGTGATGCTCCCGATGTTGACGCGGTCCAGTTCATCCGGCGGCAATGAGGCCCCGGCATAGATGTTGTAGTGATCTCTGCTGTACCGGTACTGCAAGGTGAATTTCAACTCCTTGGTGAGGTTCTTGTCAAAGCTGACCGTGCCGCCGTAACTTTGTCGCTTGAAGGAGACCTCTTGCTTGGATTCAACGAACGGGATGAATCGGAGATCAATAGGCAAACCGAACGCCCAGGGTTCCACGTAGTTGATCACCGCGCGTTGCTGGATGAAATCGGCATCGAGGCGGAGGCTGATTCGCCGGCCCGTCCCAGCCAGATTCTTGTGCGAGATCTGGACGAACCCGCGGAGTTTCTCATAGGATCCGTATCCTGCGCCGAATTCAACCGTCCCGGCCGGCCGCTCGACCACCGACAACTTCAGGTCCCGCAAGAGTTCGGTCTGCTGGGGCTCGACCGGCTCGAATTTGATGTCCTGGAAGATGCCCTGACGGGCCAAATTGTGGCGGCTCTCTAGAATGTGCTCGTAGTTGTACGGGTCGGCGGAGTGGATGACGAGTTCCCGGCGAAGCACGTCTTCAGCGGTGTCCTGATTGCCCTCGATGGTAATGGTCCCCACGAAGGTCGGGGAGCCCTCCGAGATGGCAAAGGACAGGACCACGCCCGTGTGGGCATCGTTGAGCTGCGGGGCCATGGCGATGGTCGATGTGAGATACCCTTTGCTGGCATAGAGGGCGAGCAGCGTCAGCCGGTCGGCCCGCGCCTCTGAGGGATCGTAGGGGCGTCCAACGCGGGCATGGATGGATTCTTGGAGGACCGAATCGGGGACGCGGTGGTTGCCGGAAAAGACAATGCCGTCGATGCGCGTCTGGACGCCTTCCTGGACATCGATCGTCAGATCGATTGTGCCCGTCCGGACCTGCAGGGCCCGGTGGGCGTCCACGACGGCCGACAAAAAGCCGCTCTGGCTGTACCAGAGTCGGACTCGGGCCTGGTCCTCTTCCCAGGCGACGGGATTAAAACGGGGATGGTGAAAGCCCAGCATCAGTGGGCGCATGCTCAGCAATTTGCGCCAGCGCGCCACGTGATCCTCTTGCGCGCCGGTCACGACCAGTTGCCCCACCGTGAAGGGAGGGCCCGCGGCGATCTCGAAGTCGACGATGACCTGTTCATGATTGGCGGAATCGGTCCGCCGGGTACTGACGGTGGCCGTCATGTAACCGTCGTCGCGCAACAGGGCCTGGATCCGTTCGGCGCTGGCCTCCAGCACATCCTCAGCTATGCTGCGTTCGGTTTCGACCAGCACGCGCTCGCGGAGCGTCGAGTCCCGCCAATAGGGATTGCCAGGAAAATTAATGGTGATGCGGGGACCCGCGTGAATGGAGATGGTGAGGGTGACGTGGTTAGTGGCCGGGTCGTAATGCACGCCCTCCGGTTCGATGACGACAAGGAGATAGTCATGCTCAGCGTAGAGCCGCTTCAGCTCGGCAATCCGGTCGCCGACATCGCCCGTGTACAGCGAGCCCGGCGTGAGATCTAGCCGCTTACGAACGTCCTTGTCAGGCAGCCCCAGTTGTCCTGAAATGAGCACTTCGCCGATCAGCGCCTGCTGACCCTCCTGGATGGCGATGACGAGCCGGACGTCTATGTGGTTGGGGAGCATGGTCACGGTCGGGACGACCCGGGTTTGCATATAGCCGTGTGTGGCATAGAACTGGATCAGTCGGGCCAGCGCGGCCTGCAGGCGTTGCCGGCTGAATTCTTCTCCTTCGCTCAACTGCAGCGCCTTGCGCAGGGGGGCGGCGGAGAAGTTGAGCGAATGTCCCGTCACGATCAACTCGCGAATCAGCTGTTTGGCCCACAGATGATAGATCACTGCCACGCCGTCAGCGCGCGATTCGGCATCCACGGCGATATTGGCGAAGAGGCCCGTGTCATACAGCCGGGTCATGCTGGCTCGAATCGCCTCGGTGTCAAAACGGCGGCCGACGCCGATTCCGGTCTGCTTCAACAGGGTTCTGGCATCGTATGGCGCTCGGGTGTCGATAATGAGCGAGACAATGATCCGTCCCTCAAAGACGGAGAGGTCGGCGGCCAGAACGGCGTCGACACCGAGTGTCGGAGGGACCGATGCC
>DATJYI010000035.1:0-3283 GCA_035499635.1 Nitrospiria bacterium
TGTGCGGCCGGCTCGGAGTCATCCGGGCCGGCCGTTCTTTCATGGTCACGGAATGCGGAGAGGACTAGAGTCTTATCCCGGCCGAGGAAGAGATCCGGACTGAAGTGACGGATGCGCATCCTGGTCATTGAAGACGAGCGGAAAGTGTCCAATTTCCTCCGCCAGGCGCTGGAGGAAGAGCGGTATGCCGTCGACCAGGCGTTCGACGGCGAGGAGGGGCTGAATCTGGCCTCCGCCTGCGACTATGATCTGATTGTGCTCGATCTGATGCTGCCGAAAAAAAGCGGCGCGCAGGTGCTCAAGGAACTGCGCCTGTCGAAATGCCGCGCTCCTGTGATGGTCCTGACGGCGAAGGACGCCGTCGGGGAGAAGGTCGCCGTGCTGGATGCGGGCGGGGATGATTATCTGACCAAACCCTTCTCTGTCGAGGAATTCCTCGCCCGCGCCCGTGCCCTGCTGCGCCGGGGCAAACCGGAGGCGGGAGCGCTGTTGCGCGTGGCGGACCTGATGCTGAATCCCGCCACCCGGGAGGTGACCCGCGGCGGTCGCCGGATCGAACTGACCAACAAGGAATACGCCCTGCTTGAATACCTGATGCGCAATCAGGGCAGGGTCCTGAGCCGCAGCCGGATTGCCGAACACGTCTGGGATCTCAATTTCGACACGGAAACGAATGTGATCGATGTCTATGTCGCCTACCTGCGCCAGAAGATCGACAAGGGAGAAACACGCAAGCTGATCAAGACCGCGCGCGGCGTGGGCTATTTAATCTCGGCGGATGCCTGATGTCGCTCCGCGTCAAATTGACGCTCTGGTACGGCCTGCTGGTCGTGGTGGTGCTCACGCTGCTCGCCGCCATCCGCTACGCCGGCCAGCGGCAGTTGCTGTTCAACCAGACCGATTATGCCCTTCGCGTCGTGGCCGACATCCTCGATTCGGCCCTTCCCCGCCGGACTCCGACGAAAGCGACGGTCCAAAAAGTGGTGGCGCGGCTCGTCAAGGATTATCCCGACATCGAGCTGAAGGGGACCGTGATTGAGGTCTACGACCCTTCCCGCAAACTGATCTATTCCTCCTCGTTGTCCGAGCAGGAACGGCTGCCGCTGACGGACGAAATGTGGTCGGTGGCGCACCGGCGGTCGTCGAATCTGGAGACGAGCGGACTGCCTGACGGATCGGAAATCCGGATCCTGACCAAGCCGGTGTTCGATCGCCAGACTCTGATTTACGTCATCCAGGCGGGCAGCTCGTCACTGGAAACCGAAGCCTCGTTGCAAAACGCGCTGCTGCTCAACGCGATTTTCATCCCCGCGGCGATCCTGCTGGTCAGCGCCGGCGGCTGGTGGCTGACCCGCCGGGCGCTGGCGCCGCTCCGGACCGTCATGCAGACGGCGCACCGGATCAGCGAAGGGGAGTTGAGCCAGCGGATCGAGGAGGCGACCGGCTATGGCGTGGAAATCCGCGAACTGGCCCATGCCTTCAACCAGATGACCGAACGGTTGGAAGCGTCGTTCCGGCAGATCAGCGATTTCACCGACAATGTCTCTCATGAACTGAGGATTCCCCTGTCGATCCTCCGCGGCCAGACGGAGGTGAGCCTCCGGCGGGCCCGCTCGGAGGAGGAATACCGGCGGGTGTTGTTGAGTAATCTGGAGGAGATCCAGAGGATGGAAAAGATCGTCGAGCGGCTGCTCTTCCTGTCACGGGCGGACCGGGGCGAAATCACCATCAATCGGGCGCCGGTTGATCTGCGCGGCCTGGTCTCGAACGTCGCGGCCCAGTTTGCGGCGACGGCCCAGCAGAAAGGGATCCGGTTGGCGGTCGAAGCGCCCCCGCCGGCGCCGCCGGCTGATCTGTTGACCGTCCCCGAGGAGATGGTCATGGCCGGGGATGAGCTGTTTCTCCGCGAGTTGTTGTTCAACCTGGTCCAGAACGCCGTCACCGCCACGCCGGCCGGCGGCGCGATCACGCTGGGGCTGGCCCGGCAAAACGAGTGGTTTGAATTGACCGTCGCCGACACCGGCAGCGGCATTCCTGCGGACGATATTCCCCATATCTTCGAGCGCTTCTACAAGGTCGACCGGTCCAGGGCCAGCCAGGGCAGCGGCCTGGGTCTGAGCCTGTGCAAATGGATCGCCAACGCCCACGGCGGCCGGATTCTCGTCGAGAGCACCGTCGGCCTCGGCAGCCGCTTCACCGTCCTCCTGCCCGTCCCGCATTAGAAAAAATTAATCTGCGTCTAATCGCCGTATCATCCTGATCCGCTATGCTGAATACCGTGCCAGCCGGATGACCGGCTTGAGGCACACTGTCCAAAGGAGGAACACATGAAGAAACTGGCAATCGGCATGTTGGTCGTCGCGGGCCTGCTGGCCGTCGTTGGCACGAGCTGGGCCGCCACGGTGATGGGCGAACTGACCAAGATCGATGAAAAGAAGTCGTTCTACTTCATCAAGGACGACAAGGGCAAAGTGCACAAAGTGCACGTGGACGCCACCACGAAGAAGACCGGCGACATCAAGGTGGGCGCCCAGGTGACCGTGGATGAGGCCAAGGGCCACGCCAAGTCAATTGAAGTGATGGAGATGAAGAAGTAATCAGAACGGCGCGGCAATGGAGCCGAACCGTACTACCCAATCGGAAAGGAGTCAGGTAGGAACATGAACAAGAAGAGGACTCTACTGGCCACGTTCGTGGCCGTGGCCACGATGGCGGCCCTTGTGGCGTGTGGCGTGCCGAAGGCCGAGCACGACAAGGTCGTCAATGAGTTGAACAAGGCCAAACAGGACAACGCCGCGTTAACCGATCAGCTGGCCCAGGCGAACAAGGACAAGTCTGCCGCGCAACAACAGGTGGCCGACTTGCAGAGCCAGGTTGACACGCTGAAGAAGGAACTGGAGAAAGCCAAGCCGGCGAAAAAGACGACGAAACCGGCGGCCAAGACGACGACGAAAAAGAAGTAAAGTCGGACAGTCGCGCCATTGCTGCCGGCCCGTGTCGCCCCCCGGGCCGGCAGTGCTTTTTTTGGCATAGCGACAATTGCCGTGAGGAGTAATTCGTGAGGGGTAAGGGGGATAGGCCGGGTCTATTTTCTCCCTCAAATGATGTGTAGAATTTAAAATATGATCAAGCAAGCAGCGGCAGGGAAAGCGCGGACTGCTTCCGGCAAGTGTGATTCGATCGTTGGTCCCTCTTCTCCAACATTTCAAATTGCTAATATCCCTTCCCTTATTTCAAAAACCCTATTCTCTTATCGATGATAAAGATATCAACAAATCAAGCT
>DATJYI010000036.1:0-5459 GCA_035499635.1 Nitrospiria bacterium
GGTGATGCTCTTCACCGTCTTTGCCGTCTATGCGTGCTCCGGTCTGATTGAGCCGCCGCTACGCTTGCTGAGTCGAAAAATCCGCCGGACGCCGTTAGCGGAAAGCGGAGAGCATCGGGCCCGGTGATCGGTCCGTCAGGACGATTCAAGGGGCCCTCTGCCGATGGGAAGAGGGCTTTTTTGTCAACGAGAGAATACACGAGATAAGACATGACACGGATGATTAAAATCTTTGACACCACACTGCGCGACGGCGAGCAATGCCCTGGTGCCAGCATGAACACGGACGAGAAGCTGGCGATCGCCACGCAGCTCGCCCGGCTGGGAGTCGATATCATCGAAGCGGGATTCGCCTACAGCTCGCCGGGCGATTTTGAGGCGGTCCGGCGAATCGCCAACGAGGTGCAGGGGCCGACCATCTGCAGCCTGGCCCGCGCTAAGCCTGAAGACGTAGATCGGGCCTGGGAGGCGCTTCGCGGCGGCTCCAACGTCCGGATCCATACCTTTCTGTCCACCTCGGACATTCATCTGAAATACCAGTTCCGCATGACGCGGGAGGAGGCGTTGGCGCGCGCGGTTGAGATGGTGCAGCGGGCCAAGGGGCATGTGAGCGACGTCGAATTTTCCCCCATGGACGCCACCCGTTCCGATACGACTTACCTCTGCGAGGTGCTGGAAGCCGTCATCTCAGCGGGCGCTACGACCGTCAACATTCCGGACACCGTCGGCTATACGACGCCGCAGGAGTTCGGCGCGCTGATCGCGGAGATCCGCCGGCGCGTGCCGAACATCGACCGGGCGGTCATCTCCGTCCATTGCCACAATGATCTCGGCCTGGCGGTGGCCAACTCGCTGGCCGCCGTGCTGGAGGGGGCGGGGCAGGTGGAGTGCACCATCAATGGCATCGGGGAGCGGGCCGGCAACGCGTCGTTGGAAGAGATCGTCATGGGGCTGCGCACACGCCGCGACCGGTACCATGCCGATACGAAAATCGTCACCGAGGAGATCTACCGGGCCAGCCGTCTGGTCAGCACCATCACGGGCATCGTCGTCCAGCCGAACAAGGCAATTGTCGGTGATAACGCCTTCGCGCACGAATCGGGCATCCATCAGGACGGCCTGCTCAAGGACAAGACAACCTACGAGATCATGCGGCCCGAGACGGTCGGGATTGTCAAGAGCAAGCTCGTCCTGGGCAAGCATTCGGGACGCCACGCCTTCCGCTCGCAACTGGAATCGATGGGCTATAAATTATCCGACGAGGAGATGAACAAGGCCTTCGAACGGTTCAAGCACCTGGCCGATCAGAAAAAGGAACTCTTTGAGGAGGATCTGGACGCGATCGTCGCCGAGGAGGTCTTCCGGATTCCAGAGCGGTTCCGGCTGGTCGCCATGCAGGTGGAAAGCGGCACCGGCACGCGCCCGACCGCGACGGTGGAGCTGGAGATCGACGGGCACCGGAGCCGTCAAACCGGCCACGGCGACGGACCGGTCGACGCGGCCTACCGGACGATCGCCGCAATGATCGCCACCAAAAGTTGCCTGCAGGCCTACATTGTCAAGGCGATCACGGGAGGCACAGACGCGCAGGGAGAGGTGACCGTGCGCGTCGAGGAGGACGGCCGCACCGCCATCGGCCAGGGCGCCGACACCGACATCATCATTGCCTCGGCCAAGGCCTATCTGAACGCGCTCAACAAACTGGCGTATTGGCAGCAACGGGGCAGGATCGGCGTTCTGCCGTCCAACGACAAGAGTCATCCATGAGCGTCCGGTGAGCGACTCCGCCAACCAGTCTTCGATTACGCTGGCCGTCCTGCCCGGAGACGGCATCGGCCGGGAGATCATACCGCCGGCCGTCGAGGTGCTGAAGACCGTCGGCCGCCGATTCGGGATTGCCTTAGCATTCCGCGAGGCGCCCGTCGGCGGCGCGGCCATCGACGCCACCGGCCGTCCCCTGCCGCCGGAGACGCTGGCCGTCGCCCAGGCAAGCGACGCCGTGCTCCTGGGCGCAGTCGGCGGGCCGAAGTGGGAGGGGCTGGAGTACGCGCTCAGGCCCGAGCGGGCGCTGCTCGGTCTGCGGGAGGCGCTGGGGCTCTACGCCAATCTGAGGCCCGCCGTGTTGGCTCCCGAGTTGATTGATGCGTCGCCGTTGCGGCGGGAACTGGTCGAAGGCACGGACATCATGGTCGTGCGGGAGCTGACCGGCGGGATTTACTTCGGCCGTCCCAAGGGGATCGAGCAGACGGACGGGCAGGAACGGGGCGTCAATACCGAAATCTACACGACCAGGGAGATCGAGCGGATCGCGCGGGTGGCGTTTGAGATCGCCCGGAAGCGGCGCAGGCGGGTCACGTCGATCGACAAGGCGAATGTCCTCGAATCGTCCGAACTGTGGCGACGGATTGTCATCGGGGTGCACAAGGGTTTTCAGGACGTCGAGCTGCGTCACATGTACGTCGACAACTGCGCGATGCAGCTGATCAAGGATCCGAGACAGTTCGACGTCATCGTGACGACCAACATGTTCGGCGATATCTTGAGCGACGAAGCGGCCCAGGTCGTAGGGTCGATCGGCCTGCTGCCGTCGGCCAGCGTGGGTGACGCAACGATCGGGGCTTCGGGAGGCAGGGGCGGCGGTCGGAAGGGGCTTTACGAACCGATTCACGGCAGCGCGCCGGACATCGCCGGGCGGGACAAGGCCAATCCTCTGGCGACCATCCTCTCGGTTGCCATGCTCCTGCGTTACACGCTCGATCATGAGCCGGCCGCCTCCGCCGTCGAGGAAGCGGTCATGGCCGTGCTGCGGGCCGGCCACCGGACGGCCGACATCGCCAAGCCGGGGACGAAGCCGGTCGGCACGGCCGAAATGGGGAGACTGGTCATCGAACAGGTTGAGAAGGCGGGAGCGGTCCATGCCGCTTAAGCGTAAAGAGCGCTATCACGTTGCGGTGGTCGGGGCGACCGGCGCGGTCGGCCGAGAAATGGTCGAAATCCTTGAGGAGCGGAAATTCCCCATCGATGAACTGCGGCTGCTCGCCTCCGAGCGATCGAAGGGCGAGGGGATCACCTTTCATGGCGCGGACCTCGAAGTCGGCGTGCTGACCGACGCGTCGCTGGCCGGGCTCGATTTTGCCCTCTTCTCCGCCGGCGCCGACGTGAGCCGGCGCTATGCTCCCGTCGCCGTCAAACAGGGCGCGATCGTCATCGACAATAGCAGCGCCTTCCGGATGGAGCCGTCGGTGCCGTTGGTTGTGCCCGAGGTCAACCCCGGCGCGCTGGCCCGCCACCAGGGTTTGATCGCCAATCCCAACTGCTCGACAATTCAGATGGTCGTCGCGCTCAAACCCCTGCACGACGCCGCGCGGATCCGCCGGATCGTCGTCACGACCTTCCAGTCGGTCTCCGGCACCGGCAAGGAGGCGATGGACGAGCTGCTGGCGCAGTCGAAAGCGCTGCTCAATTTTCAGGAGGTGGAACGGAAGGTCTACCCTCATCAGATCGCCTTCAACTGCCTGCCCCACATCGATGACTTTACCGACGACGGCGACAGCAAGGAAGAATTGAAGATGGTCAACGAGACGAGAAAAATCCTCGATGATCAGACAATCCGGGTCAGCGCCACCACCGTGCGCGTGCCGGTCTTCCGCGGCCATTCCGAATCGGTAAATATCGAGACGGAGCGACCCCTCAGCGCGCGCGAAGCGCGCGCGTTACTCTCCGAGGCGCCGGGCGTGACCGTTCTGGACGACCCCAAGCGGGCCGTCTATCCGCTGCCGCTGGAGGCGGCGGGGCAGGATGCCGTCTACGTCGGGCGCGTTCGGGCGGACCGGTCAGTCGAGCACGGCCTGAATCTGTGGGTCGTCTCGGACAATCTGCGCAAGGGCGCGGCGTTGAATGCGATTCAGATTGCTGAAGAGTTAATAAAGGATAAAGGGTAAGGAGATACAAACGTATGGTGATGGGGATTCTCAAGGGGAGATGAGCATTCTCCCCTTGAGTTGAGCGGGTGCGGAGCACGAGCGGATAACCAGTAGCCAGGGTCCAGGAAACGATGATGACTTCAACTGAACAAGAGTTGACCGAGAGGATCCTGAAGCTGAAAGCTGAGCGGAAGGCGGTGATTCTTTCGCACAATTACCAGGTCAGCGAGATTCAGGACCTGGCCGATTTCGTCGGCGATTCGCTGGAGCTGTCCCAGCAGGCGGCCAAGACCGACGCCGAGGTGATCGTCTTCTGCGGCGTCCACTTCATGGCCGAGACGGCGGCGATCATCTGCCCGGACAAAACCGTCCTGATTCCCGACCTGGAGGCCGGCTGCTCCATGTCCGACATGATCACGGTCGAACAGTTACGCGCGTTCAAATCCCGTTACCCCGGTGCCATGGTGGTCTGTTACGTCAATTCGACGGCGGCGATCAAGGCCGAAAGCGACATCTGCTGCACCTCATCGAACGCGGTGCGGGTGGTCGAGTCGATTCCGGCCGACCGGCGGATTCTCTTCATTCCGGATCAATTTCTCGGCGAGCACGTGATGAAGAAGACGGGTCGGGAGATGGTCCTCTATAACGGCTACTGCCCGACCCATTTCAGGATCATGGCGGCCGACCTGCTCCAGGCGAAGACGGAACACCCCGGGGCGCAGATCTTCGCTCATCCCGAATGCACGTCCGAAGTGGCGTCCATGGCCGATCAGGTCGCGAGCACCAGCGGCATCTGCCGGGCCGTGAAGAACTCTCCCGCCGAGGAAGTGATCATCGCGACCGAAACGGGCATTCTTCACCGGATCGAGAAGGAAAATCCTGGCAAGAAAATCTATGCCGCCTGCCGGTGGTGCGACTGCGCCCACATGAAGGTCAACACGCTGGAAAAGCTCCTCTGGTCGTTGGAGGACATGCGGCACGTCGTCTCCGTGCCGGAGGAGATCCGCATCAAGGCAAAGGGAGCGATTGACCGCATGCTGGCGCTGGGGTAAGACGGGCTCGGACCGGAAGCGGTTCGTCGGCACGGGCTCGCCTGCGCTTCCGGTGCTCGGCGGCCCTCCGCTCTCAGCGGCTCCTGTATTCAAGCCATTTGAGGGAGCCGCCTCCGAGAGGGCACTCCGTACCGCTTCCGATCCGAGCCCTTCAAGGTCATGAGATATGAAAAGATGCTTGACGTTTCCTTCCTGGCCATTCATGATGTCCCTACCGATGCTATGAGATAAAATAAGTAGATAAACTCGGATATTGAGTGTCGAACCAGGGAGCATGAAGCCCCAGCCTCGTAAAGGCCGCTACTTCCCTATCTCGGTCGCAGATGGGGTAGCTCTTACAAAGAATTGGAAGTTGGAAGGACTATCAACTAAAGGTGGGGTGCTATTTGAAAATCCAGACAAACATTCTAGAGGACGAAATCCCCTCGTTAAGCTTCGCCCACAGATTTCTATAACAATTTATTCTCTATCCGATGACGTCAAT
>DATJYI010000037.1:0-12196 GCA_035499635.1 Nitrospiria bacterium
CGGTCGATCGGTGACAAAGGCGTGGAACTTCATACGGGACGCCGCGCGGAACAGCTCGATCCGGCGAATCGACGAGTCATCGACGACTCGGGAACCGTCTACTCCTACGAGAAACTGCTGCTGGCCACGGGCGGCACGGCGCGGCGCTTTCCGTTCGGCCAGGAGGAGATCATCTATTACCGCACCGTGGCCGATTACCGCCGTCTTCGATCGTTGACCGATGAAGTGCGGCGGTTTGCCGTCATCGGCGGCGGATTCATCGGCTCAGAGATTGCAGCGGCGCTGGCGATGAACGGGAAGGAAGTCGTGATGGTTTTTCCGGATGACTGGCTCGGGAGCACGATCTTTCCCGAAGATCTCGGCCGGTTCCTGAGCCGGTATTACAAGGAGAAAGGCGTCACAATCTCTGCGGGCGAATATATCGTGGACATCGAACGGAGAGGCGCCGAATTGGTCCTGAAGAGCCGTGGGAAAAGGGATTCGGTCCCGCGCGAGTATGCCGTTGACGCTGTCGTGGCGGGCATCGGGATCGAGCCCAACGTCAAGCTGGCCCGATCGGCCGGATTGCAAGTCGACAACGGCATACGGGTCGACGAATGGCTCCGCACGAACCAGCCGGACATCTACGCGGCCGGGGACGTCGCCGAATTCTACAATCCGCTGCTCGGCTTCCGTCTTCGCGTAGAGCATGAGGACAACGCCAACACCATGGGGGCACGTGCGGGCGCCAACATGACGGGCCGGGCGGAACCGTATCACCACCTGCCCTTCTTCTACTCCGACCTGTTCGACCTGGGTTACGAGGCGGTCGGTCTTCTCGATCCGCGTCTGCAAATCGTCGCCGATTGGAAAGAGCCCAACCGTCAGGGCGTGGTCTATTATCTTGAGGCAGGCCGGGTCCGTGGCGTGCTGTTGTGGAACGTCTGGGAGCAGGTGGACGCCGCACGCAAACTGATGGCAGAGGCCGGTCCGTTCCAGCCTGACAACCTCAAAGGACGCCTGCCGTAGCGCTGTGACGGAGAGCGACCGTGCCGATGACGACGGGTGACAACGGAATGGCACACGTGCCGAGTCCCTTTTCCGTGCCGGATACGCTCCGGCGACTGGAGCGTGTCGTGAAGGCACAGGGGTTGACCGTCTTCGCCCGGATCGATTTCAGCGGAGATGCCGAACGGGCCGGGCTCACGATGCGGCCGACGCAGTTGCTGCTGTTTGGCAACCCCACAGCGGGCACCCCCGTAATGATCGCCTCCCCCGGAGTGGCGATTGATCTGCCTCTTAAAGCGCTGGTCTGGCAGGATGACGACGGCGTTGTTCGGGTCTCCTCTAACACGCCAGAATATTTGAAAAAACGCCATGGACTTTCCGATGACCTGGTACAACATATCGCGGGAGTTGCCGCGTTGATAGCGCAGGCGGTTGCATCATAGCCGATCCATCCCGGATACTGGGAGTGACCATCGAGCAGGAACGGTGAATACCGCGGGAATGAATCTCGTCATCTGCAGGACGCTAGAAGAAGCGAGCGAGCGGGCCGCCGACCACGTCGCGCGCGCTCTGGCGGGGCGGGCTGCGATCAGCCCGCGGATCACGATGGTGCTGTCGGGGGGCGGGACTCCTCGCCGGTTGTATCACCTCCTGGCGAGCGACCCCCTCCGGGATCTGATTCCCTGGCCGCGGCTGCATTTATTTTGGGGGGATGAACGCTGCGTGCCGCCCGACGATCCGGCCAGCAATTACCGGATGGCCCTTGAGACGCTGATCTCCCGCGTCCCGATTCCGTCTCAGAACGTCCACAGAATGCGCGCCGAATTGGGCGAGCCCGGCCGGGCGGCTGAGATGTATGAAGCCGAGCTCAGGCGGTTTTGGATCGGCACTCCGGGGGACTGGCCCCGGTTCGATCTGGTGCTGCTGGGGATCGGCGCGGACGGGCATACCGCCTCGCTCTTTCCCGGCTCCCCGGCGCTGGACGAGACGACGCGATGGGTGGCCGCCCCGTACATCGATCGGCTCAAATGTCACCGGCTGACGTTGACACCGCCTGTCTTCAACCACGCGGATGAGATCTGTTTTCTGGCGGCCGGGAGGGAGAAGGCTTCGATCCTCAAGTCGATGGCGGCCCATGATCGGGGAACGGCGCCTCTCCCTGCGCAATTAATTCGCCCGGCGACCGGACGTGTGGTTTTCTTTCTCGATGCCGACGCGGCCGGCCTGCTTGAGAAAGGAGATGCACTGTCGACCCGCACCGCCTGAGGAGGCGGCGCTGATCCGATCGAATCAATTCGATCGACGGCGCGGGTCGAAGTTGCCCGTTGATTGGGTTTAGAATGAAGGCGCGAACCGCGGAGCCTTCACGGCGGACCCCGATCACACCGGGTGCGCGTGGTGCTCTGTGAAGGGAGGGCCGGATGCAGATCGGCATGATTGGATTGGGGCGTATGGGCGCCAACATGGTGCGGCGCCTTCTGAAAGGCGGCCACGAATGCGTGGTGTATGACGTCAACGCGGATGCGGTCACCGCTCTTGTTGACTCCGGCGCACTCGGGACCAAGACGCTGAACGAGATGGTGTCACGGCTGTCCGCGCCGCGCGCGGTCTGGTTAATGGTGCCGGCGGCCGTGGTCGATGAACAACTGGCATCACTCGTCCCGCTCCTCGAGGCGGGCGACACGGTGATCGACGGCGGCAATTCCTATTACCGCGACGATATCCGACGCGGCGCCGAGCTGAAGGGGCGGGGAGTTCATTACGTGGATGTGGGAACGAGTGGAGGCGTCTTCGGACGTGAACGGGGCTACTGCCTGATGATCGGCGGTGAGACGGCGGCCGTCACGCGCCTTCGGCCCGTGTTCGCCTCTCTCGCGCCCGGTGTTGAGTCGGCGCCGCGCACGCCCGGCCGCGGCACGCGAGACGGCACGGCCGAGCAGGGATTTCTTCACTGCGGGCCGCACGGCGCCGGCCATTTCGTCAAGATGGTCCACAACGGCATCGAATACGGCCTGATGGCCGCGTACGCCGAGGGATTGAACATCCTGCGCCACGCCGACGTCGGCTTGCATCCCCGAGCGGCCGACGCCGAGACCGCCCCGCTGCGGCATCCGGAGTGGTATCAATACAAACTGGATCTGCCCGAAATCGCCGAACTCTGGCGCCGGGGCAGCGTGATCAGCTCGTGGCTGCTCGATCTGACCGCCCGCGCGCTGCTCGACGACCCCGGACTGGAGCGCTTCACAGGGCGGGTGTCGGATTCCGGAGAGGGGCGGTGGACGGTCGAGGCCGCGATCGATGAGGGAGTGCCGGCGCCGGTGATCAGCGCGGCGCTGTTCGGGCGGTTCACCTCCAGGGGCAACGCCGACGATGCGGACCGGCTTCTCTCCGCCATGAGAAAACAATTCGGCGGGCATGACGAGAAGAATGGGCGCGACTGAAATGGAGGCGCTCCGCCGCGGCGAATGGTCCGACGCGCTGGTGCTGTTCGGTGTGACGGGCGATCTCGCCCACAGGATGATCTTCCCGGCGCTCTACAACATGGCGAAACGAGGCGCGCTCAACGTGCCGGTGATCGGCGTCGCGTCATCGAATTGGAGTCAAGAGCGTTTGCGCGAGCGCGTCACTGACAGCCTCACACAGTCGGGCGGGATCACGGACCGGCGGGCCCATCACGATCTGCTGTCGCGGCTCCTGTACGTGCAGGGCAACTATAATGACCGGAACACCTTTTCCACGATTAAGTCAGTGCTGGGGCGAGCCCAACGTCCCACCTACTATCTGGCCATTCCCCCTTCGCTTTTCGCGACGGTCATCCAGGGGCTCGGCGCGGAGCAACTGGCCGACGGCGCGCGCGTCATTGTTGAAAAACCGTTCGGGCGCGATCTGGCGTCTGCGCGGGAGCTCAACCGCGTGGCCCGGTCGGTCTTCCCGGAGGATTCGATCTTCCGCATCGACCATTATCTCGGCAAGGAAGCGATCATGAACATTCTTTACTTCCGCTTCGCCAACTCCTTTCTGGAGCCGATCTGGAACCGCAATTACGTTTCCAGCGTGCAGATCACGCTGGCGGAAAACTTCGGTGTCGGGAGCCGCGGCGCCTTTTATGAAAGCGCGGGTTGCCTGCGCGACGTCGTCCAGAATCACATCTTCCAGATCGTTGCACTCCTGGCCATGGAGCCGCCCGCCTACCAGGGCTACGGCGCGGTGCAGATCGAAAAGGCCAAGGTGTTTCAGGCCATGCGCCCGTTGAGGCCGGATGACCTTGTGCGCGGCCAGTATGCGGGATACCGGAAGGAACCGGGCGTCGCCGCGCGATCCGACGTCGAGACCTATTGCGCGCTGCGGCTGTTCATCGACTCGTGGCGGTGGAAGGGGGTGCCGTGGTACCTGCGCTCCGGAAAGTACCTGGCCTGCACGGTTTCCGAAATCCTGGTGGAGCTGAAGCCGCCCCCCCAGCAGCTGTTCGATGATTCGCAGCCCGGGGCGGGACGGGCCAATTATCTGCGCTTCCGTCTCTCCCCCAGCTCCGCCGTCGCGCTCGCCGCCCGCGTCAAGCGCGTCGGCAAGGAATTCCTCGGCGACCAGCGGGAGCTCTTTTTGCTTGATGAACAACCGGGTGCGGAGACGCCGTACGAACGGTTGCTGGGAGACGCCATGTCCGGAAACGGGGCGCTCTTCACCCGTGAGGACGCGGTCGAGGCGGCCTGGGCGGTGGTCGACCGGGTCTTGAAAGCGCACCATCGGGCCCTGCCGTATAGGCGCGGGAGCTGGGGGCCGAAGTCGGCCGACGCGCTGATCGCGACCGACGGGCGATGGCACAACCCTGCACCGGTTGCCGCGCAGCGGCCGGGAATTCCCGTCGGGTCGGCGAAGCAGGAGTGCCCATGAGCACCGACCGCACGCATGTCAGCCATTCGTGGCACAGCCTGCTACCCGCGGACATCGAAGGGATCGACGCTCTCGTCGAACTGGCCCTCGATCTGCGGTGGTCCTGGAATCATGCGGCCGACGAAATCTGGCGCCGGCTCGATCCCGACCTGTGGGAGCTGACGCACAATCCCTGGGGGATTTTGCAGACGGTCTCACGGATCCGGATCGAGCGGGTGCTGGCCGATCCCGGCTTCTGCGGGCGCGTCGCCGACCTGGTGCGGGCCAAACGGCTCGAGGCGGAGAGTCCGGCGTGGTTTCAGCACGCCCATCCACGATCTCCCCTGACCGGCGTCGCCTATTTCAGCATGGAGTTCATGCTGAGCGAGGCATTGCCGATCTATTCGGGCGGACTCGGCAATGTGGCCGGCGATCAGCTCAAGGCGGCGAGCGACCTGGGTGTCCCGGTCATCGGCGTGGGGCTGCTCTACCAACAGGGGTACTTCCGTCAATTGATCGACAACGACGGCGCGCAGCAGGCCGTCTATCCCTATAACGATCCCGGCCAGCTTCCGATCACGCCGTTGCGCCGTCCGGACGGCGAGTGGCTGCGGCTCCAGCTCGACCTGCCCGGCTATCCGATCTGGCTTCGGGCCTGGCAGGTGCGGGTGGGCCGGACCAAGCTCTTCCTGCTCGACAGCAACGACGCGGCCAATTTCCCGACCTACCGGGGAATCACCAGCGAGCTGTACGGAGGCCAGTCGGATCTGCGTCTCATGCAGGAGTTGATCCTCGGCCTCGGCGGCTGGCGGTTGCTGGATGCGCTGAACCTGCATCCGGAGGTCTGTCATCTGAATGAAGGGCACGCGGCGTTCGCCGTTCTGGAGCGCGCGCGAAGCTTCATGCAGGCCACGGGGCGGCCGTTCGACGAGGCGCTGGCGGTGACGCGGGCGGGCAATCTGTTCACCACGCACACGGCGGTGGACGCCGGTTTCGACCGGTTCCCTCCGGCCCTGATCGCGCATTTCCTCGGCGGCTACGCGGAAAAACAGCTCGGCGTGACCCTCCGCGATCTGATGGCCCTGGGCCGCCGGAACCCGGACGACCCATCGGAAGCCTTCAACATGGCCTATCTGGCGATCCGTGGCAGCGGGGCAGTGAACGGTGTGAGCCGCTTGCATGGTGAAGTCAGCCGGCGCCTTTTCGATTCGCTCTTCCTTCGCTGGCCGGTGGATGAAGTCCCGGTCGGCCACGTGACCAACGGCGTGCACACACCGTCCTGGGATTCGGCCCAGGCAGACGAGCTGTGGACGACCACCTGCAAGAAGGACCGCTGGCTCGGAGCGACAAAGACGCTCGAGCGCGATATGAGCCGCGCCTCCGATGCCGGTCTCTGGCGCGTGCGCACCGCCGCCCGCCGGGCGCTGGTCGACTACGCGCGAGAGCGGCTGGCCCGGCAGCTCGCCGCGTCCGGCGCGCCGGCCGGGGCGGTTGATGCGGCGAGGGGATTGCTCGATCCACAGGTCTTGACCATGGGGTTCGCCCGCCGCTTCGCGACCTATAAACGGCCGAACCTGCTGCTGCATGATCCGGAGCGCCTGTTGCGCCTGCTGAGCAATCCCGGACGTCCCGTGCAACTGATCATCGCCGGCAAGGCCCATCCGGCGGACCGGGCCGGGCAGGACTTGGTCCGTCAATGGATTCAGTTCATCCGACGGCCCGATGTCCGGGCCCACGCAGTCTTTCTCAGCGACTACGACATGCTCCTGACCGAGCACCTGGTGCAGGGCGCGGACGTCTGGCTCAACACGCCGCGGCGCCCGTGGGAAGCGAGCGGAACGAGCGGCATGAAGGTGCTGGTCAACGGCGGCCTCAACGTGTCCGAGCTGGACGGGTGGTGGGCGGAAGCCTACACGCCGGACGTCGGGTGGGCGCTGGGCGACGGCAAGGAACATGGCGACGATCCCGCCTGGGACGCCGCCGAAGCCGACGCCCTCTACCGACTGCTTGAGAAGGAAGTGATTCCAGAATTTTATGATCGAAACGCCGATGGCATCCCCACTTCATGGGTGGCGAGGATGCGCCACAGCATGGCGCGGTTGACGCCTCTTTTTTCCACCAACCGCACGGTGCGTCAATACACCGAGGAGCACTACCTCCCGGCGGCATCAGCCTTTCTAAAGCGTGCCGCCGAGAACGGCGCCTCCGGCTCGGAGCTCGCGGCGTGGCGGCGCGCGCTGGACCAACGATGGCCCGCGCTGCGCATCGGCGAGGTGAGGGTCGACACCGCCGGCGGGCGACACCGCTTCGAGGCGCGGGTCTATCTCAATGATCTCGATCCGAATGCCGTGCGGGTTGAGCTCTATGCCAATGGTGTCGAGGAGGGCGCCCCGGAGCGGCGGGAGATGGCACCGTCGCTCGAGACGAAGGAGGCCGAACGTGGATCAGCCTATCGCGCCGAGGTGCCCGCCGAGCGGCCCGCGACGGACTATACGGTTCGGGTGATCCCGCGCCACGAGGGCGCATCGGTGCCGTTGGAGGCGGGCCATATCCTCTGGCAGCGGTAAGGGCAACAGGAGAATGTTCCGGCTCCGACACGACGAGGGAAAGAGCGCGGCATGGCATCACGGGGTGACGGCAGATCGCAGTGCATCCGGAAGAAATGAGAGGAGGAGTGCCATGGAAGACGGTCAGGTCCTGCACCATATCGATCAATTGGCACAGGAAGAGCACCGGCTCTATTCGAAGGAGCATTTAAACACCGAAGAGCTTAATCGGCTGCGCACCATCACCGTTGAGCTGGATCAGTGCTGGGACCTGCTCCGGCAGCGGCGCGGATTGCGTGACGCGAACGCGAATCCCGACGCGGCCAAAGTCCGGCCGGCCGATGTGGTGGAACGGTACGAGCAATGACGCGCATGCGGGCATGACGGTGCGCTGCAAAATCGGCATCGACGATTCAAAAGAGCAACGACGCCGACGCCCCGAGCCGGCATGACGAACGGAGATGAAGACCATGAAGCGCCAATCACCCGAGTCAGATGACCGGATCGACATCCGGAGAGCCGATCACCGCTTTGCCACCCGGACGGATTGGCTCAATTCCCGCCACAGCTTCAGCTTCGGACCTCATTACGACCCGGACAACACGGGACACGGTCTCCTGATCGTCAACAACGACGACATCGTCCGCCCCGGCACCGGCTTCATGACGCATCCCCATCGGGATATGGAGATCGTCACCTGGGTTCTGGGCGGGGAGTTGGAGCACAAGGACTCGGAGGGGAATACGGGGATCATCTATCCCGGTCTGGCCCAGCGGATGAGCGCTGGCACCGGGATCTGGCATTCCGAAATGAATCCCAGCGGGAACACACCGGTCCATTTCGTCCAGATGTGGGTCCTGCCCGACACCGAACGGATCAAACCGGGATACGAGCAACTTGACGTGAACCGCGAGTTGGAGCGGGGTGGGCTGGTGCCGGTTGCGTCCGGCAAGGGACACCAGGCGGCCATCTCGATCCGTCAAAAGGACGCGGTCCTGTGGGGTGGACGATTGAAGCCCGGTCAGTCGGTAACAGTCCCCGATGCGCCCTATGTGCATCTTTACGTGGCGAATGGTGAGGTTGAGCTGGAAGGAGCGGGCGTCCTGCGCGCCGGCGACGCGGCCCGTTTGACCGCAGCCGGAAACCCCAGGATCACTGCGGACTCCAAGGCCGGAGCCGAAGTGCTGATCTGGGAGTCGAATCTCCAGCACGAGATGGGATAGCCGCAGGACGTCCATCGACGGCAGACAGGAAAGCTGACGATGAAAGGAGATCGCAGATGGGTACGATGAAAGCTGTGCAGGTGTCCAAGCCGGGCGGGGACTTCGAGCTGGTGGAGCGCAATATTCCCGATCCCGGCCCGGGACAGGTCAGGATTCAGGTTCAGGCATGCGGCGTCTGTCACAGCGACGTCATCACCAAGGACGGGCTCTTTCCCGGCATCTCGTATCCGCGGGTGCCCGGGCATGAAGTGGTCGGAACGATCGATGTGCTGGGGGCGGGCGTCTCGGGCTGGACAAGGGGTGAGCGCATCGGCGTCGGCTGGCACGGAGGCCAGGACGGCACCTGCCCTGCCTGCCGGCGCGGCGATTTTGTGAATTGCGTCAATGTGAAAATCTGCGGAATCAGTTATGACGGCGGGTACCAGGAATATATGATCGCGCCGCTGGATGCATTGGTCAGGTTTCCTGAATCACTCGATGCCGCGGAGGCGTCGCCGCTGATGTGCGCCGGGATTACCACGTTCAACGCGTTGCGCCACAGCGGCGCATATCCCGGAGATCTGGTGGCCGTGCAGGGCGTCGGCGGGCTGGGCCATCTCGGCATTCAATTTGCTAGTAAATGTGGCTACCGGGTGGCCGCAATCGGCCGCGGCGGGGCCGTCGCCGGACTGGCGAAAAAGCTTGGGGCCGAGGTCTACATCGACGGCGCCTCGATGGATCCTGCCGAGGAGCTGCGGAAGCTGGGCGGCGCGCGGGTGATCCTGGCCACCGCCCCCAGCGGCAAGGCGATGTCGGCACTGGTCGGCGGTCTGGGCGCAAACGGCGCGTTGCTCGTCGTGGGAGCGCCGGCCGATCCGATCGAAGTGGGGGCTCTTCAACTGATTCTCGGCCGGAAGCGGATCCAGGGCTGGGCGGCCGGCACGCCGGCGGATTCTGAGGACACGTTGCGGTTTGCTGCGCGAACCGGCGTGCGGCCCATGATCGAATCCTTTCCGCTCGCCCGGGCCGCCGATGGATTCGACCGCATGATGAGCGGCAAGGCCGAATTCCGCGTCGTGCTGACGATGTGATCGTCGGTTTTTCTGCGCTGAACAGAATGCGTGTTCCGGCGGGCGAGAGACGCCTCCGCATGCAGAATGTTCTCGGCTGCTTGAAACTCATTCCGCTCTTGTGATGCGCGAGTAAGCCGGATCGGCCAGAGCACAGGATTTTCGCGAGCCCCCTCCTGTGACAGAGCCGTCATGACATTGCATGAGAAATTCGAACCGGCTGTCCCGCTGGCATAGTCCATTTAAACAGTTGCTCTCCGACTCTGCGCTTACCCACGAATGATTTGAGTATTCGCATGTAGAATCAATGATATCGGTATCATAACCTATGCTTATCCGCAAACATATTTGGCACGGATGAACCAGTCGTATCGATTCACTCACAGCCGTCTTCCTGTACGGATGAGTCTCCGGTATCAGAAAGATGGCATCGTTTGATTCAACATTTTTGACAGAGTCGTTAGCAGGGCCTATGCTTACACTGTGACGAAGACGATGTCCAACAACCCGGCGTGAACCCCGCATATGGCGGCGGCAAGAGTTTCGCAGACGCGATCGGAACCCACTGAAAGATTCCGTTGCTTGTTGGAGGAATAACGCGATGTATTCCGACCGGTCACGACTGTATTGGGGCCATCAACCGGCTGGTCGGATTGGTAAACCGCTCTCGACTCCCTTCCGTGAATGTCAGGCAGGATCGCAGGGATTGGACTGATGACGATGGAGGTGGAATCGACATCAACAGGCGGACGCGGCGACCTCCTCATCGTGGAGGACAGCGCCCTGCAGGCCCAGCTGCTCAAGCGGATCTTGCTTCGTGAGGGGTTCGGCGTCGTGATCGCCCGTGACGGCGCCGAGGGATTATCAATGGTGCGGGAGAAACGTCCGGCGCTGGTGATCAGCGACATCATCATGCCGCGCCTGAACGGGTTTGAGCTGTGCCGGGCGATCAAGGAGGATGCCGGTCTCAAAAATATTCCCGTGATCCTGCTCACGTCGTTGTCCGAATCGGACGACGTCATTCACGGATTGATGGCCCGGGCGGACTCGTTTGTGACCAAGCCGTACCATGAGGGATTTCTCCTTCAACGGATCACCCATCTGTTGGACGATCGACGGTTTCGAGATCAGCAGGGAACGGGCCCGGCCAACACCATCACGTTTAATGGAGCACTCTATACGATCGACTCCGACGCGCACCAGGTCGTCAACCTGTTGATCTCCACGTACGAGCACGCGATTCAACAGAACCGGGATTTGACGAAGGCGCGGGATGATCTCAGGGAATTCAATGCCAAATTGGAAGGCATTGTGAAAGAGCGGACGCTCAAGCTGGAAGAGAGCGAGGCCAAAAGCCGGTCGATCGTTGAGTCGGCCAGCGAGGGGGTCATTGTCATCGATGACCATGGGGCGATTGAAACGTTCAATCGGGGGGCGCAGCGAATCTTTGGGTATAGTCCGGAGGAGATCATCGGGCAGAAGATCAAGCTGCTCATACCCTCTTCGCGCCATGAAGACCCCGATGAGACGCTCGGTGGGATTCTCAACATGGGTGAGAGGAAGATGAGCGGGATTGACCGCGAGGTGGAAGGACGACGCAAAAACGGGTCAGTGTTTCCGCTGGAACTGTCCGTCAATGAGGTCCAATTCGGCGGCCGGCGTCTGTTCACCGGGGTGCTGCGCGATATCACCGATCGCAAGCAGACGGAGGAACGCCTGAAATATCTGGCGCATTACGATGCGGTCACAGGGCTTCCCAACCGGGTGCTGTTCATGGACCGACTGAACCAGGCGCTGGCGCGATTTCCCTGGCACAGCCGGGGAGCGGCCGTCGCCTTTCTGGATCTGGACCGCTTCAAGCCCATCAATGACAGCCTCGGCCATGAAGCCGGCGACGCCTTGTTGAAGGAGGTCGGCGCACGGCTGACGAATTGC
The DNA here is from genome assembly GCA_035499635.1 of Nitrospiria bacterium. GTDB lineage: Bacteria > Nitrospirota > Nitrospiria > JACQCE01 > JACQCE01 > JACQCE01. Next base: position 11,611 of record DATJYI010000037.1, read on the forward strand.
CTGCGGACGGGCGACACCGTCGGACGTATGGGCGGGGATGAATTTACGATTCTCCTCGCGGATCTGGCCCAGCCCGACGACGTGATGGGCATCTGCCAGCATATCATTACCGCATTATCCGCGCCGTTTGTCATCAGCGGGCGGGAACTGTTTGTCTCCGCCAGCATCGGTGTCAGTGTATTCCCCGTCGATGGACGGGACAGCGACACGCTCCTGAAAAACGCGGATGCCGCCATGTATCGGGCCAAGGAGCAGGGCCGGAACAATTGTCAGCTCTATTCCCCGGAAATGAATGCCAAGGCGTCGGCGCAGCTGGAGATGCAATTCAGCCTGCGGCAGGCGCTGGAGCGGAAGCAACTGCTGTTGCATTACCAACCTGTTGTCGATCTTCAGGCGGAGCGGATTGTCGGCATGGAAGCGCTGATCCGCTGGCAACACCCGGACAAAGGGTTGATTTACCCCGCGGATTTTATTCCCATGGCTGAGGAGACCGGATTGATCACGCCCATCGGTGAATGGGTCTTACGGGAGGCCTGTTGGCAATTGAAGGCCTGGCAAGCAAACGGGCTGCCGATCGACCGTGTCT
>DATJYI010000038.1:0-20801 GCA_035499635.1 Nitrospiria bacterium
GATACGCTGAACAGTTGAGGGAACGTACATCCGATGGGGGGATTTGGGGGGAGAAAGCGGCCTCTCCCCCCATTTGAGCGAGCGGCTTCAGCCGTGAGCGGATTAATCGGCGTGCGCCTCTCCCCCTGATCATTTGTATGCGGGGGCTGCCGCCCCCACACGCCGGCCCCATCGCCCATACGTAATTTACCAATTGCTCGCCTGTCAAATCGATGCTCGGTGTTTGTTCCGCTCGTGCTGCGCACTCGCTCAATTCAAGGGGAGTGGCGCCACTCCCCCCTTAATCGCATCAAAAATCCCCACCGCCATACATGATTCGCTCATTGCTCGCCTGTCAAATCGATGCTCGGTTCCTGGCAGCCGTTGTCCGGGCGGCCCATTGAGCTTCGTTGCTTCACTTCGCGAGGTCTCCTTCGCCATTCGCAATTCTCCATTCGCAATTTATATAATGCCCCCCATGCCGTCGCACCGTGCTGAACACGCGCTTCCCACACGAGAGTCGCTGCTCACTTCATTTGCCGAGCATCCCGGCCAATCCCGTTCATTGCGCACACTGATGAGAGCCCATCACGTGTCTCCCGCGCACCGGCAGGCGTTGCGCCGGTTGTTGGAGCAGTTGGTGCGGGAAGGACGGTTGACCCGCCATCGCGGCCTGCGATTCCAGTTGGCCGGTCCCCGTCACGCCGGTCCCGGAGAATCGGGAGGCCGACGACCGCCGGTTTCTCCAGGCCCTACCTCCTCCGCCTCCTCAGCAATGACCGGACGGCTGTGGCGTCATCCGGACGGCTACGGATTTGTGGCGCTGACGGGCCGTCCCAATGACCCGGAAGTCTTCATCAACCGGCAGGGAATGGGGAGCGCGCTGCATGGCGATCTGGTTGAGATCAAACTGGTCGAGTTTGCGCGACACGTCAGGCGGCCGCCCAGCGGGGGACGTCATCGGGGCCGCCAGCAGGCTCCGAGGGCTCGTGTGGATCGCACGAGCGGCCGGGGGCCGACGGGGCGGATCGTCAGGGTCGTCGAACGCGCCCGGCCCAGGATCGTCGGCCGGTACCAGGCCGGGGCGCACGGCGGCGTCGTCTTACCGGTGGACGAGCGTCTGGCAGGGGCCCTGCCCGTCGTGTCGCCAACCGGCCGGACGGCGGTGGCGTTTCCCTCGGCGTCCCCGACGGTGCCGCCCTCCTCGATCGCGTCGGGCAGCTTGGTGATCGGCGAACTCCCTCCTGCGGGGCCGTTGGCCGTGCGCGTGGTTCGGGATTTCGGCCCGACGGATGATCCCCGGCGAGACACCGAGCTGGTGCTGGAAGAGTTCGGTTGGCCGACCGCCTTTTCGGCCGAGGCGGAACGGGAAGCGGCAGCATACGGCTCGACCGTGCCCCGCCCCTCCGGCGGCCGTCGAGACCTGCGGGAGCTGACGACGGTGACGATCGACGGCGAACGGGCCAGGGATTTCGATGACGCCATATCAGTCAGCCGGACGTCGGACGGGTATCGCCTATGGGTTCACGTGGCTGATGTGGGCCACTACGTCACATGGAATTCCCCGCTGGACCAGGAGGCGCGCCTGCGCGGCACCAGCGTCTATTTTCCCGACCGGGCCGTGCCGATGCTGCCCGAGCGGCTCAGCAACGGCCTGTGCAGTTTGAATCCTCATGAGGAACGGGCCGCCATGACGGTTGAACTGCATCTGGACCGCGACGGTCGCCAGCTTGACGCCACGCTGTATGAGAGTGTGATCCGCAGTGACGCCCGGTTGACCTATCCGGGCGTGGCCGCCGCCCTGCAGGCGCCGTCGCCGCACGAGGTGGCGGAACCGTATCGCTCCGTGCATTCGATGCTGCAGCTTGCGGCGGAGGCGGCCGACCGGTTGCGTCACCGTCGGATGGAGAGAGGCAGCCTCGACTTCGATCTGCCGGAACCGGAGATTCTGCTCGATCTGCAGGGACGGCCGACCGACATCCTTCGCGAAGAACGGACCATGGCCCACCGGCTGATCGAAGAGTGCATGTTGGCGGCCAACGAGGCCGTCGCCGTTCATTTGACACGCCTGGATGTGCCAATGCTCTACCGGATTCACGAGCCGCCCGATCCGCGAAAGCTGGCCGCGTTCAATCACTTCGCAAAGGGATTCGGTTATGCCCCGCCGTCCTCGATCCAGGCATTGACGTCGCCGGTGACATTGCAGGCATTGCTGGAAACCGCCAGGGGACGGCCCGAGGAACGGCTGCTCAATCACCTGCTGCTCCGTTCAATGAAGCGGGCCCGGTACGGCCCTGAAGCCCAGGGGCACTTCGGCCTGGCGTCCGACTGCTACACCCATTTCACCTCGCCGATCCGGCGCTACCCCGATCTGGTGGTCCACCGGATCCTCAAGCAGGTGTTGCGCCATGGCCCGCCTGCCGGCGCCGAGCGGGAACAGCTGGTCGGGTTGCTGCCGGAACTGGGCCAGCGCAGCTCCGATCGGGAACGGCTCTCCATGGAGGCGGAGTGGGAGGTGGTCAATGTGAAGAAGGCCCGATTTATGCTGGGACGCATCGGCGAGATCTTCGACGGCTTCGTCACCGGCGTGGCCCGATTCGGGCTGTTTGTGGAGTTGGACAATATTTTCGTCGAAGGTCTGGTGCCCGCCCGCACGCTGCCGCAGGATCAGTACCGCTACGATGAGGAGCAACATACCCTGATGGGAGTGCGCCACCGGTACCGGCTGGCTGATCCCGTGACCGTCCAGGTGACCGGCGTTGATCTGGACAAGAGGCGGGTGAATTTTACGCTCAAAGAGGCGAGCGCTTCATTATAAGGGGCTCGCATCGCCCCCTCCATTTGCCTGTGGCATGGAGCCCCTCGGGCGACTCCTCGGGACAAGCCTCCCCCTCACATTCTTTTTGTTCGCTGGGTAGCTTCACACGGACGGCGCAATCCGCCGGAGGCGGAAGAGGATCCCGCCTTCAGGCGAGGATGATACGGTCTTGTGCACGAAGCTCATAGTTTAAAGAGCCTCGGGTTTGCCCGTGAGGATTTATTCTAGCCGCTCCACTAGATCTTGATGACCGGCGGCGATGACCACTTCTTATTGTGGTTTTTTCTTTACAGACAGCGCTGATTATGTTATGAAAGGGACGTGCATCATCCCGGCCTGACGGCTGACCATCGCAAGCCCCGAACAGACGCGGCCCGCGGCGGTTCATGCGCTTAAAACAGATCACCCTCTTCGGCTTCAAATCCTTTGCCGACCGGACGGTCATCAATGTCCCCCACGGGATCGTCGCCATCGTGGGGCCGAACGGCTGCGGCAAAAGCAACATCTCCGATGCCGTGCTCTGGGCGATCGGTGAACAGAGCGCGAAAGCACTGCGGGCCGACCGCATGGAGGACGTCCTCTTCAACGGCACCGAACGGCGCAAGCCGATGGGCATGGCCGAGGTGTCGTTGACTTTCGAAGGGATGGACGGCTCCCTGACGTCCAGGTTCGGCGAGTTCAACGAGCTGACCGTCACCCGGAGGCTGTTTCGTTCCGGCGAAAGCGAATACCTGGTCAACAAGGTGCCCTGCCGGCTCAAGGATATCCGGGACCTGCTGCTCGAAGCCGGGGGGAGCTTCAAGGGCCACACGATCATCGAGCAGGGGAAAGTCGACGGCCTGATCAACGCCGCGCCCGTGGAGCGGCGCGGTCTGATCGAAGAGGCGGCCGGCATCGCCAAGTACAAGCTGCGGAAAGCTGAGGCCGTCAGAAAATTGGAGGCGACCGAACAGAATCTGCTGCGCGTCAAGGACATCATCGGCGAGGTGAAGCGGCAGATCAATGCGTTGGACCGCCAGGCCAAGAAAGCGCAGACCGCGCAGCACCTCGCGGGGCAGATCCGGACGCTGGAGCTGTCGCTCTCCGTCCACCGGCTGCAGGCGTTGCGCGCCCGGCAGGCCGAGGCCGCGCGACAGCAGAACGAGCGGCAACGGGACGAGGCGCAGCAGTTGACCGTCGTCGGCGTTTTGGAAGTCGAGATCGAACAGTTACAAATCGCCCAAGTGGAGGCGCATCAGGCCATTCGCGTCCTGGAGCAGGAGCTGTTCGCCCGGGAATCGGAGCAGCAGCAGGCGGCCGCGCGGTTGGAGCATCTCAAGGAGCAGCAGTCGGTGTGGACGGCAGAAGCCGGGCAGCTCACCGACGATGCGATCCGGCTGGAGGAGACGATTGCCCACCAGCAGGCGGAGATGTCCGATCGACAGGCCGCCCTGGCCGAGCTCCAGCGGGAACATCAGCAGCGTGAAACGGCGCTCCAGCACCAGCAGCTGCAAGTCGAAGCCTTAGAGCGCGCCGCCGATGACGCGGCGAAAAGCCAGGAGGTGCTGAACCGGCAGCTGTTTGCCGCCCTGGCCGCGGTCAGCGAGGCGCAAAACCGGTTGACGCTTTTGATGGCCAGAGTGGCCTCGCTGCGGCGGGAACAGGAGCGGTTGACCAATGAGCGCCGGCGCCAGGAGGAGGAACTGGCTCAAACGACCGTGCAACGGGTGGCGGCCCTGGCGCACCGGCAGGAATTGACGGAGCAGATCAACGACGGGCAGGCGTCCCACCATCATTCGCTCGTCGCCATTGAACAGGGCCGGCAGGCGTTGACGGCCGTCGAACAGGAGAAGGGCAGGAGGCAGGCGGCGCTGACCGAGGCGACGATCCGGCTCGCCTCGTTGCAGGAGCTGGAGGCGGGGTTGCAACGCCAGCAGGCTGAATTGCGCGACACGCTGACCACCTACGGCCCGTTGAACGCATCCGACTTACATGATCTGGTGGCCGACTTGATCGAGGTCCAACCGTCATACGAACGGGCCATTGAAGCGGCCCTGGCGGAGCAACTGCAGGCCTTTGTGGTGGAAGAATTGGGGGTCGCCAAGTCGGCGGTCACATTCCTTAAGGAACACACCATTGGACGGGCCGGTTTCCTTCCCGTGCGGTCGACCCCGGCGCACAGCGGGGTGGCTCGTGACCAATCCGCCCCGGACCCCGGAGTAATTCCGGCGACCCGGGTGGTGTCGCCGCGCTCCACGATGGAGCGGGAGGGGATCGGCACGCTGATCCACCGCCTGCTCGGTCACGTCTGGATCGTCGCCGGCCTGGACGATGCCGTGCGGCTTGCGCCGGCGCTGCCGGCCGACAGCCTCATGGTGACCATTGACGGCGACCTGCTCCTGCCCAGCGGCGTGATCGTGGGCGGCCATCCGCCGGAAGCCGGTTCGGGCCAGGGCCACGGACTGCTTCAACAACGGCGTCTCCGCCAGCAGATCGAAGCGGAATTGCCGCAACTGGACGCCGCGGTCGCCGACATGACCCGCCAGGGAGCCACGCTGCAGGAGGAGGTGGAGGCGGCGACGGCCCGTGAATGGCACCAGCGCGACGCGCTCCAGACGCTTCAGATGGACGCGATCAGCCAGCAGAAGGAGATCGACCAATTGGGGCAGACCGAAGAGCGGCTTCGGGCTCAACTGACGCTGATCGACCAGGAATCCGCACTCATTGCACAGGAAGAGACGGAGGTGGAGCGGCAGCACCGCGAGGTCGAACTGGAGCTGGAGCAGCTGGCTCGACAGCGGCAGTCGGTGGAGGCGGAGCTGTCCGACCGCAGCGGTGCCGCGGCCGGCGCAGCCGAGGGACGGGATGAGGCACAGAAGCGGTTGACGCAATTGAAGGTCGAAGTGGCAAGCGGCCGGGAGCGGGTGGAGCAGCAGCTGTCGGCCATCGAGCATGTGAGGCGGCTGGCCGAGCAGGTGACGAGGCAGGTTGAGGAGAAGCGGGCCCGTTTGCAGTGGCTGGCAGTCCAGCAGGCACGCGGGGGGGAGGAGGCGGGTCGGCTTCGGGAGCAGCAGCAGAACATCGCGGCGGGAGTGGGGGCGCTTCGGGCGCGCCGGCAGGCTGCGGTCGAGGAGGTGGCGCAACAGGAGACGCTGCTGCGGCTGCGCCAGTCGGAGGAGAAGGATCAACGCCGGCGGCTCGAGCAGGTGCAGTCGGTGGTTGTAAAGGGCCAGCAGGACTTGCTGGAATTGGGCTACGAGCTCAACAGGGTGGCCGATTTTCTGGCCACGGCCTACCATCTGACGCCTGAGGGCGCTGTGGAGGAAGCGGTGCCGCTGCTGACCGTGCCCGACGGGGGGACGCAGCCGGAGGGCCAGGTAGACGCGGCGGCCGTCGACAACGCCGAGCAGGAATTGATGGCGCTGAAGGCCAAGCGGGAACAACTCGGCCCGGTCAATCCGGCCGCCATCGAAGAGTATGAGGAGCTGCAGCAGCGGTATGAGTTTCTCACCAAGCAGGAGGCCGATCTGACCCGGTCCATGGAGGATCTACGCGAGGCGATCACCAAGATCAACCGCACCACGAAGAGCCTCTTTGTGGAGACCTTTGCCGAACTGAACCGCCGGTTCGGCGAAGTGTACGCCCGATTTTTCCCCGGCGGCCACGCGGCGCTGGCGCTGCTCGACGAGCAGAACCCGCTGGAGTCCGGCATTGAGATCATGGCGCAGCCGCCGGGCAAGCGGCTGCGCACGATCCATCTCCTGTCAGGCGGCGAGAAGGCATTGACCGCGATCGCGTTGCTGCTGGCGAGTTTTCTCATCGCCCCCAGTCCGTTTTGCCTGTTGGACGAGATCGATGCGCCCCTTGATGAAGAAAACGTGCGTCGGTTTACCACCGTGCTCAAGGTGATGGTGGAGCAGACGCAATTTCTGATGGTGACCCACAACAAACGGACGATGGAGATCGCCGATCAACTCTACGGCGTGACGATGGAAGAACCGGGCGTGTCCAAAATCATCGGCGTCCGTCTGGATGTGGCGGAACAGCTCGCCGTCAGCGCGTAACCGCCCGAGTCCACCCGGCATGCGCGTAAGGCGGGCGTTCCGCTCACCGGCCTGCGTGTAGGATGCCGGGGTCCCCTTCCTTCAACCCTCCGGCAGGAGCTTCAGATGGCTAGCTCAGCGGCGGCTGAAGTCGGCCGGCCGGTCTCTTGAGCCGTTCGGCGGCGGACGCCGAACGCTTCATCGCCCGGTGCTCCGCCTGCCGGAGTCGGCGCGCCAACCGGAAGTGCAGCCAGCGAGAGACCAGCCAGTAGCTGATGACGGCCGCGAACGAGCCGGTCAAGAGCGTCCCGACAAAAAACGGGAGCAGCAGCGGCCGCAGCTGCGCAAGCAATGACCACGACAGTTCCCAGTTGATCGGCATGCGCGGTTCTCTCCCCCCGACGAGCACCAGGCCGATCCAGAGCCCGAAGCTGTAGATCGGGGCGATTGTCAGGGGATTGTTAACCGTGGTGCCCATGAGCAGCGCGGGTAGGTTCAGCCGGAGCAGCCAGAAGATCAGGAGTGCGGTGATGTAATGAAAGCCGAACGTCGGGGTGAAGGCGATGAACACGCCCACCGCAAAGGCGAACGCCGTGCGTTCGGGCGACTCGCCCAAATGAATGAGCCGGCTCAGTCTGAGCAGCAGTCGTGAGACGCCCCGTCTGAACGTCTTCTGGTTCAGCTTCACGCGCGGCCTCCCGCCGTCGGCATTCGAAAATGTTCGAATCCGTGTATCCGCCGGGCGGCGGCAAACGAACGGAGCGGGTGCAATCGTCCGGCGCTCAGGACGGTAATGGCGGCACGATCCGGCGCCCGCATGGCTGATCTCCGATCGGTCGCGGCGCGGGTGATCACGCCGATGAGACGGCAGGACAGCCGCCATTGCCGCAGCAGCCTGGCGCAACGGGCCGCCGCGGCTGGCCGGACGGTAAAAAGCAGCTCATAATCCTCCCCGCCCGCCAGCGCGAAGCGCAGGGGATCCTGCCGGGTCGTTTGCCCATAGGCGACCAGCGAAGGAGAGAGCGGCAGCTGCTCGGCGTAGAGCGTGGCGCCGACGCCGCTGGCCCTGCAGAGCCGGTCCAGGTCGATCATCAGCCCGTCGGACAGATCAAGCATGGCGGTGGCCAGACGGCGTTGGGCCAGCGCCCGCCCGGCCTCCAGTCTGGGCGCCGGCTCCAGTTGCCGTCGAATCAACGCGCGGGCGGTCTTGCGCGCCGCACGGCGCCGGCCGGCGCGGCGCAACAACTGCAAGCCCGCGGCGGCGTCGCCCAGCGAGCCTGTGACCATGATGCAGTCACCCGGTCGGGCGCCGGAACGGGTGACCGCCAGCGTGGGTTCCACCTCTCCGATGGCAACCATGACGGCGTGAAAACGCGCGGCAGCGGCCGTATCGCCTCCGATCAACTGCACCCCGTGACGGGCCAGCAACCGCCGCAGCCCCCCGTAAAATCGGATCACGACGGACGCGTCGATTCCCGGTGGCAGGCCGAGGCTGACCAGCAGATAGCGGGGAACGCCACCCATGGCGGCGATGTCGCTGAGCGTGACGGCCCCAGCCCGTCGGCCCAGCTGCGAAGGCGAGCTCCACGACCACTCAAAATGGGTCCCTTCGATCAGCTGATCAGTGGTCACGAGCCAGGCGGTTCCGGCGCGGCGCTCGACCAAGGCGCAGTCATCGCCGGGCCCCACCAGAACCCGTCCGGCCGATGAGAGAGACGCCGGTGAAGTCCACGGCCGCAGCAGGGATTCGAGAAATCGGCGCTCCCCCAGTTGAGCGACCCGCATGGGGGCTACGAGGGAGCGATCCGGTCGGAGGGCTTGACCGCAGTGACATGAACCGGGCGGCGGGGCGAGGGTTTGACCGACGGGTTGGACCGATTGTGTTCCTTCGAACGGCGCGACCGGTGCGGCCGTTTCAGCGCGGTGCGAAGCACGTCATCCATCGTATGAGCGAAGACTAGGTGCAGTCCGCGCCGGACGTGCTTCGGCACGTCCTCGACGTCCTTGCGGTTCCGGTCGGGCAGCACGACGGTTTTGATGCCCGCCCGCTTCGCGGCCAGCAGCTTTTCCTTCAATCCTCCGATCGGCAGGACGCGCCCGCGCAACGTCACCTCCCCGGTCATCGCCACCTCCTTGGAGATGGGCACGTTCGTGAGCGCGGAGGCGAGCGCCGTGGCCATGGTGATGCCCGCCGACGGGCCGTCCTTGGGAATGGCCCCGGCCGGAACGTGAATGTGCAGATCGTGCTTTGCGAACGTGTCGGGTTTGATCCCCAGTGTTTTTTCGCGCGACCGGACGTAGCTCAACGCGGCCTGGGCCGATTCCTTCATGACGTCGCCCAGGTGACCCGTCAGCGTGAGGTGGCCCTTGCCCTTGACCACGGAAGCCTCGACGTAAATCAGGTCGCCGCCCGTCTCGGTCCAGGCCAGGCCGGTGGCCACGCCCACCTCGTCCCGCTCCTGCTCCGACTCCGGTAGAAACTTCGGCGTGCCCAGATACCGATGGACGGTCGCGCCGGTGATCTGGCCGTCGTGGCTCTTGCCCTCGGCGATCTTTCTGGCCACTTTCCGGATGACGGTGGCGACCTCGCGCTCAAGGTTGCGCACGCCCGCCTCCCTCGTGTACTCGCCGATCATCTTTTCGAGCGCCGAGTCGGCAAAGCTCACCTGCGACGATTTCACCCCGTGTTCCGTCAGCTGGCGCGGGATGATGAAGTTGCGGGCGATGCCGACCTTTTCCTCCAGCGTATAGCCGGACACCTGGATCACCTCCATCCGGTCCCGCAGCGGTGACGGAATGGGGTCCATCAGGTTGGCCGTTGTGATGAACATGACATTTGACAGATCGAACGGCACGCCCAGGTAATGATCGGAGAAGGCGTTGTTCTGCTCGGGGTCGAGCACTTCGAGCAGCGCGGCCGACGGGTCGCCACGGAAATCCATGCCGATCTTGTCGATTTCATCCATCATGAAGACGGGGTTGTTGGAACCGGCCTGTTTGATGCCCTGAATGATCCGGCCGGGCATCGCTCCCACGTAGGTCCGCCGGTGGCCCCGGATCTCGGCCTCGTCGCGGATGCCGCCCAACGAGACGCGGACGAATTCACGCCCCAGGGCGCGGGCGATGGACCGCCCCAGCGACGTCTTCCCGACGCCCGGAGGCCCGACGAAGCAGAGGATCGGCCCTTTCATTTTCTCTTTGAGCTTGCGAACCGCCAGATACTCGAGAATGCGCTCCTTGACCTTTTCCAAATCATAATGATCCTCGTCCAAGATCTTCTGGGCCACCTTCAGATCGAGCACGTCCTTGGTCTTTTTGCTCCACGGCAGCTCCACGAGCCATTCGAGATAGGTGCGGACGGTGGTCGCCTCGGCGCTGTCCGGGTGCATCTTTTCCAGCCGCGCGAGCTGCTTGTCCGCCTCTTTGAGCACCTTCTCGCTCATTTTCGCTTCCTTGATCCGCTTGCGGAATTCGGCGATCTCCTCCGCCCGTTCGTCGGATTCACCCAGTTCCTTCTGAATCGCCTTGAGCTGTTCGCGCAGGAAATATTCCCGCTGGATTTTGTCCATTTCCCCCTTGGCCTCGGCCTGAATCTTCTGCTGCATCGAGAGCACTTCGAGCTCCTTGGCCAGCAGATCGTTGACCTTGCGCAGGCGGTCAAGCGGATCGATGATCTCCAGCACCTCCTGGGCAGCCTCCACCTTCAGCCCCAGGTTGGAGACGACCATGTCGGCTAAACGGCCGGGATCGTCCAGGTTCTCGACCAGGGCGAGCACGTCGGGGAGCAGCACGCGGCCGAAGCCGACGATCTTGTCGAGCTGTTCCCGAACCGCCCGGATAAGCGCCTCGCTCTCCAGCGTCAGTTCGGTGACCTTGATCTCCTTGATCCGCTCGATCCGGACGCGATAGAAGGGGCTGGTCTGCAGGTATTCGACGACCTTGGCCCGGGCGAGGCCCTGGACGAGGATCTTCGTGCGGCCGTCGGGCAGCTTCAGCATCCGCATGATCATGCCGACGGTGCCGATGGGGTTGATGTCGTCGGGTTTCGGCTGTTCGATGTCCAGCGTGCGCTGCGCGGCCAGGACGACCATCCGGTTGTTGGCCAGCGCCTCGTCGATCGCCTTGATCGACAGGTCGCGGCCGACGAAGAGCGGCAGCACCATCGCCGGGAAGACCACGATGTCCCGGATGGGAAGCAACGGCATGGTCTGCGGAATTTCGATGGGAGGCTGTTCTGGTTCTGCGGGTGTCGCCACGTGCGGCTCTCCTGTTAGAGGTCCCGGTTCAGTGCGTTGTTTACGCGCATCACTTACGTTCCGCTGACCGGGATGTCAATGGTGGTGTTGCGCCGGTCCCGGATTTTCGGCAGCGTGACGGTCAGCACGCCCTGCTCGTAGCGTGCGACGGCCCGATGGGGATCGACCGCCACCGGCAGCATCAGCGGCCGGGCGAACTCATCGTGGCAGCGCTCCATCTGAAGGTAGCGCCCCTGGATCGTCTGGGGACGGCAGCCGCCTTCGATCCGCACCTGGCGGTCATTGGCGCTCACGTGCAGCCGCGTCAGGTCGATCCCCGGCAGATCAACGGCCAGAATGACGGCGTCGTCCGTTTCATACAGATCGATGGGCGGAGCCGACTGCCCCCCCTTGATGACGCCCGATGCGAGTCGATGCAGATCCATGTGCGTCATCTCTTCATCCCAACCCGTCAGCGCTCACCGGATCATCCATGCCGATCAGGCGGGCAATCGCCGCAGGTACCGGCGAAAGGCCGCGCCAAGCTCGGCGTGCTTGAGGCCAAGCTCCACCGTGGCCTTTAAAAAGCCCAGTTTGTCCCCGGCGTCATACCGCTGGCCGACCAGCTTCCAGCCGTAGAGCCCTTCCGTCGAGGCGCAGCCGCTCAGGGCGTCGGTCAATTGAATCTCTCCGCCCCTCCCCGGCTTGAGCCGGTGCAGCCAGGTGAAAATTGTCGGCGTCAGGATGTACCGGCCGACGATCCCGAGTCGGGACGGCGCCTGGCTTGGCGTGGGTTTCTCGACCAGGGCGGAGACGTCGTAGAGATTGCGCGCGGCCTGTCGGCCTTTGATGACGCCGTAACGGTGAATCTCGCTGGCCGGCACCGGTTGGATGGCGACGACGGGCCGGTGAAACTGTTCGTACACGGCGATTAACTGCGCGATGGCCGGCACGCGGGAATCGATGATGTCGTCGCCCAGCAGCACCGCGAACGGCTCGCCGCTCAGAAACGGCTCGGCGCAGAGGATCGCGTCACCGAGCCCTTTGGGGCTGGGCTGGCGGACGTAGCAGATGTTGGCAATCCGGTTGAGCTGCTGCATCCCCTTGAGAAGTTTGACCTTGCCGTTCGCTTTGAGCGTGTGCTCCAGCTCCACCGCCGCGTCAAAGTGATCTTCGATGGCGCGCTTGCCCCGCCCCGTCACGATGATGATCTCCGTAATGCCGGACGCCACCGCCTCCTCCACCACGTACTGAATGATGGGTTTGTCGACCAGCGGCAACATCTCCTTCGGCGACGCCTTGGTCGCCGGCAGAAAGCGCGTGCCCAACCCGGCCGCGGGAATGACTGCCTTGGTGACGGTGGGCACAACGCCCCGATCTTGATGAGACATGATGCGATTTTATGGGCAGTTCGGCAGGAAAGTCAATTGGAGATGAGTCGATGAGCGCGCCTGGAATGACAGCGGCGCGCAGGGTGTGGGGTGTGTGTCGACCCCGTCATCCAGTTCCTTCACGGCCCATGAGTCTCTGATATAGTTCGGCCACCTGTTGTTTGACCTCGTCCGGTGGACGGGCGCCGTCAATCGTCTCATCTGCCCGTTTTGCCTTCTCGGTGACCGGCCACTGCGCGCGGATCCGTTGAAATGCCTCCTCGCGGGTCAACCCGTCGCGCGCTATCAAGCGGTGTGCCTGGGTTGCTTCATCAGCGGCCACAACGATGGTGCGATCGACCCGCCGGTCCGCCCCCGTCTCGAAGAGCAGCGGGGCGACGAAGACGATCAGGGCCTGGGGATGGGCCGCGGCCAACGCGTTCCGCTGACGGTCGGCCTCGGCGAAGATCAGGGGATGGAGAATCGCTTCGAGCCGCCGGCGCTGGTCGGCGTCGGCAAAGATGAGAGCGCCAAGGCGGCGGCGGTTGATCGGAGCCGGACTGACCCCTTCAGCCTGATCGAGTATCGACGGCCCAAAGACGTTCAATACGGCCGAATAACCCGGCTGGCCGGGCTCCAGCAGTCGGTGGGCCAGCTCATCCGCATCAATCAGGTGTGCGCCCAGGCTCTGAAGACAGTGCGCCACCAGAGTCTTCCCGCAGGCGATGCCCCCTGTCAGTCCGACAAACATAACCTCCTCCCCGCGGCATTGTACCATGGACCGATGCGACCGGTGTGAGGCGACGAGGTGACCAGGAACATGAATCAAATCAGAAGATTCCACACGCCGGAACCACGGAACGTTTCTCGATTGACGCTCCTGTACCCCTCTGCTAGACTCAGCAAAAGGATTGATTTCACAGGGGGTGGAGCGGGATCGATGTCATCATTTTCCTTGATTAAAACGCTTCAAGCCAATATCGGCCAGGTGATCAAGGGAAAGGACGAGGCCATCGAATTGGCCGTCACGGCCCTGCTGGCCCGAGGCCACCTGCTCATTGAAGACGTGCCGGGCGTCGGCAAAACCACACTGGCGCATGCGCTGGCCCGGTCCCTCTCCTGCACCTTTCGCCGGGTGCAGTTTACGAGCGACCTGCTGCCCTCGGACGTCATCGGCGTGACGGTGTTCAACCAGCAGCGGCAGGCGTTTGAATTCAAAGAAGGACCGCTGTTCGCCAACATCGTTCTGGCGGACGAAATCAACCGGACGACCCCGAAAACCCAGAGCAGTCTGCTCGAAGCGATGAACGAAATGCAGGTGTCGGTCGACAACCACACCTATCCGCTGCCCCGCCCCTTCATGGTGATCGCCACGCAGAATCCGATGGAGCATCACGGGACCTACCCGTTGCCGGAGTCCCAGCTCGACCGCTTCATGATGCGAATCCGGCTGGGCTATCCGGACGAGCCGAATGAACGGGAGGTGGTCACCCGGTCGTATCTGAACCATCCCGTGTCGGCGCTGAATCCCGTGCTCACCATTGAAGCATTGCTCGAGTTGCAGCAGAGCCTCGATCGCGTCCGGATGGACGACAGCCTGGTCGACTATTTGCTGGCGATCGTGCGCGCCACCCGCCAGACCGACCAGTTTTTACTGGGAGCCAGCCCACGGGGCGCCATCTCGCTCCACCAGGCCGCACAGGCCCACGCGCTGGTCCAGGGACGGGACTATTGTCTGCCGGATGACGTCAAAACACTCGCGGTTCCGGTCCTGGCCCATCGGCTGATCATCTCACATCGGATGGAATGGGGCGCCGAGAACGACCGCGAAGCCGAACGGGCGCTGACCGAGCTGCTCACCTCCATTCCCGTTCCGCTCTAAGCCGGACGAGTACGTCATGGGATGGGCCGAGCGACTGCTGCGGTACCGGCGCCGGTCGCTGGCCTTCACGCCGCTGGGCACCCGCTTTGTGCTGGTAACCCTCGCCGTCGGCCTGGCGGCGATCAATACCGGCAACAACCTGCTCTATTTGGTCCTGGCGCTGCTCTTGAGCCTCATCACGCTGTCGGGCGTGCTTTCGGAGCAGTGTCTGCGCCGGCTGGAAGCGCGCCGGCGGACGCCTTCGACCATTTTTGCCGGTTCGCCCGCTCCCGTTACGGTGGTCGTGACCAATCACAACCGGCTCTTTCCGTCGTTCCTGTTGCGCGTGCACGAGGCCCCATCCGGCGCGACGCAGCTCATGACGCCGGTGGCCGTCGAACCGTCCATCTTCGTGCTGCCGCCCGGTGACAGCCGCTCCGTCACCTACCAGATGCGCTTCGAGCGCCGGGGCCGCCATCGCCTACGAGGCGTCAAGGTCAGCACCCGGTTTCCCTTCGGCCTGTTTATCAAACAGCTGCAGATCCCGATCGTGGAAGACGTGCTGGTGTTGCCCGCCTTGCTGCCGCGCGACGAGTCGATCGGGCTGGTCAACCCCGTCGGGCAGGCGGAAGCGCGCGCCCGCCGGGGACAGGGCAGCGGATTTTTCGTCTTGAGGGAATATCAATCTGGCGACGACGCCAGGAAGATTCATTGGAAAAGCTCGGCTCGCCAGGCGAAGCTGCTGGTGCGGGAAGCGGACGAGGAAGAGCATCGTGAAGTCACCCTGGCGCTCGACTTGCGCTGGCCGGCGGCGACCGCCACGGAACGGGAGGCGGCGCTCTTCGACGCCCGGTGTGAGCGTCTGGTCAGTCTGGCGGCGACCAAGGCCGTGGAATGGAGTCGCCATGGCTGGAGATTGGGCCTGTTTGCCGGCGGTGTCCACCTTCCCCCACGACAGGGACGGGCCCACATCAGCCGGCTGCTTGAGGCGCTGGCGCTGCTGCCGCCACTGCGTCAACGCGGGAGCCAGACGTCCCCGCTGGCCGATCTCTCGGCGTGGCTCACGGCCTTCGACCCGTTCGAACGCGAAAGAAGCGTGGCGCAGTCGCAGCCGTGGCGGACCGGTTCGCCGGATGACCTCTGGGTGGTGCTGGCCATCTGGGAGCAGGCGGAGACCGGACCGTTGGCGGGCGCCCTGCCGGATGCCTGGCCCGAGCCGGCCCGCGTCATCAGGAAGCTGGTGACCTGCCCGAACGAGCCGGCCAGCGCCGAGTCGATGGAGGAGTAACCGGTCATGCCGATCACACCGGCGCTGCAGGTGGTCACCTGGTTCGTGCTGCTCTCCTCGTTGTCAATTCTTTGGGTGTCCGAACTCTTCTCGCCGATGCTGGTCGCTGCGGGGTACGCGGCGGTGGCGATCAGCGCGGTGCGTGTCCGGCTGGCGGCCAAACCCTGGTTGTCGCTCGGCGCCTGGCGGTGGCTGGCGGTGGGGGCGTTGCTGTTCTTTCTCCTCGAGTGGGTGGTGTGGGACCACACGCTTCTGGAGGCCAGCCTCCACCTCCTGTTCTACCTGATGGTCTATAAATTACTCACGTTGGAACGGAGCCGGGATTATCTCCATCTCTATCTGATCGGCTTCTTTCAACTGCTCGCCTCCACCGCGTCGGCCGCAGAACTGCCCTACGGCATCGCGTTTTTCTGCTTTGTCGTGCTCGCCCCCTGGACGCTGATGCTCTACACGTTGCAGCTCGAGTCGGAACAGCAATCCGGATCCGGATCGGCATCGGTCGACACCGGCGGCGCGGCCGTGCAGCCGGCCGTCATCCGCTGGCCCTTTTTCGTCATGACGACGATGACGGCGGTGGGCACCTTCGCCCTGACCCTCGTGATCTTTTTCCTCATTCCGCGGATGGGCTCCGGCTATATGCAGTCGGGCGACGCGACGCAGGGCCGTCTGATCGGTTTTTCCGAGCGGGTTGAATTGGGCACGTTCGGAGCGGTCAAGCTTGATCCGACCATCGTCATGCGAGTGGGCGTGACGTCACGGTCGATCCTGCCGCCGTCCGCGACCTACTGGCGCGGCACGGCGTATGACTTTTACGACGGCACCAGCTGGCAGAAACGAGCGGAGACCCGCGCGCGCGTGGTGCGCAACGTCGACGGGCGGTTCCAGCTGCCGACCGGACAACAGGAGCCGTCGGCCGCCCTGCCCGTCCGGCAGGACGTGATGCTCGAGCCCCTGGAGACGGCCGTGCTGTTTGCCGCGGCCAGGCCCGTCTCCGTCGGCGGCCAGATCGGCTCGCTCCGGACAGACGGCCAAGAGACGCTGCTGCTGGCCGGCCCTCCGGCGGGACGGATCCGGTATCAGGTCGATTCGGTGCCCCCGCAACTGGCCCAAGCGGATCGTCAGGTCAAATTGGCCGACTACGGGCGCATTCCCGTCGCCGATCTGCAGCTGCCCGCCGGATCCGATCGGGTGTCGGCGTTGGCCCGATCGGTCTCAGGCCTGCCCGCCGCCAGTTTGTCGAAAGGGGACATCCCGGTTTTTCAAACGGCCAGCCGCATTGAACGGTACCTGAAGCAGAACTACCGGTATACCCTGGACGTCAAGCCGCCCGAGCCGCCGCTCAGCGCGATCGACTCGTTTTTGTTTGTGCAGAAAGCGGGCTACTGTGAGTATTACGCGACCTCGATGGTTCTGATGCTGCGCGGCCTGGGCGTCCCGGCGCGCCTCGTGTCGGGCTTTCTCGCCGGTGAATGGAACGACTATGGGAACTATTTCACCGTCCGGGAGGAAAATGCGCACACCTGGGTCGAGGTCTATTTCCCGGCGACGGGCTGGTATCCATTCGATCCGACGCCGTCGACGGACGCCCCGCCCTTGATGATGAGCCGGCTGCGCCAGATGATCGACACGCTCTGGGTCTCCTGGGACCGGTATATTATCCGATACAGCATGCAGGATTGGTTTGCGCTCATGCGTGAGGTCCGGGATCAAGGATCCACCTTGCAGGTGCGTTCGCTGCAGTGGAGCGAGTCGGTGAAGAACGGTCTGCAACTGGCCATGGGGTGGGTGGTTAGCCGGCGGGACGTCTGGCTGTTGGTCATCGTTGCGGGCTGTTTCGTCGCGCTGGTCATGCGCTGGTGGGTGCAGCGGCGCGACAGCTGGCCCTTCAAAAAATTCAATTCGGCACGGCGCAACGGCAGGACCTTCTACACGAAAATGCTCCGCCTGCTGGCCAGGCACGGCGTGCGGAAGCCGCAGACGATGACGCCGCTGGAATTTGTGCGGTCGATGGGGCCGGAAATGGGACCGGTGATCGGGGCAGTGACCGTGCTGACCGAGTATTATCACCGGCTCCGGTTCGGCGCGATGCCCCTGACGCCCGACGAACACGTCGAGGTGACGCGATTGCTCAGGCAGATCAAGGAAGGAACGTCTGAACCCGGCAGACCGGTCCATCCGACGGAAACGGCATCGTGAGCCGCGTGCCGTTGCGCGTCCCGACCCGGGAGGCGCCGGACGGCCCCGCAGCCTGTTAGTGGGCCTCGGCCCAGTGGCGACCGGCGCCAGGATCCACGCGCAGCGGCACGGACAGCTCCGCCGCCCCCTCCATCTCCTCAATCACCAACGCGCGCACCGACTCCAGCTCCGCGTCGGGCACTTCCAGCACCAGTTCATCGTGAATCTGCAGCAGCAGCGCGCTCCGCCGCCGTTCGCGGCGCAGACGGCGCCAGACGCGGTTCATCGCGACCTTGATCAGGTCGGCCGCGCTGCCCTGCACGACCGTGTTCACGGCCGTCCGTTCACCCAGCGCGCGCGTCGCGGCCGGCCGCTGCGCCAGCTCCGGGATCGGCCGCCTCCGCTTCCAAAGCGTGGTCACCACCCCGTCTGCGGATGCCCGGGCGACGGTCTGATCGATGAAGTGTTTCACGCCCCGGTAGTGGGCAAAGTAGCGGTCGATGTACTGCCTGGCCTCGCCCTGGCTGATGCCCAGCTCCTGGGAAAGTCCGAACGGGCTCATGCCGTAGATGACGGCAAAATTGACGGTCTTGGCGATCCGTCGCATCGCCGGCGTAATGTCAGCCGGCGGCCGGCCGAAAATCTGGCTGCCCGTGGCGGCGTGGACGTCCTCGCCGGCCGTGAAGGCGTCGATCAGGGCCGGATCCTGCGAGAAATGGGCGAGCAGCCGCAGTTCGATCTGGTTGTAATCGGCCGAGAGCAGCCGGCAACCCGGTGCCGCAATGAAGCAGCTGCGGATGCGCGTCCCCCATTCGCCGCGAATCGGGATATTCTGCAAATTCGGATCGCTACTCGACAGCCGGCCGGTGGCGGTCACGGCCTGGTGGAAGGTCGTATGCAACCGTCCCGTGGCCGGATTGATCAGCGCCGGCAGCGCATCGACGTAGGTCGTCAGCAGTTTGTTCAACTGCCGGTAGCTGATCAGGTCGGCCGGTAGCTCATGCTGCAAGGCCAGCTGAGTCAGGACCGATTCGTCGGTCGACAGGCCCGTCTTGGTTTTTTTCACAGGCGGCAATCCCAGCTTGTTGAAGAGCACGTCGGACAGTTGTTTGGGTGAATTGAGGTTGAACCGTTCCCCGGCGAGCTGATAAATGCGTGTTTCAAGCCGTTCCAGATGGCCCCGCAGTTCCCTTCCGACCGCCGCCAGCGCCTCGATGTCCAGGAGCACGCCACGCCGTTCCATCGAGGCCAGCACTTCGATCAACGGCAGTTCAACCTCCTCGAAGAGCGGCCGGAGCTCGTACCGGTCCAGTTCAACCCTCAGTCGTGGGATCAGCGTCCGGATGATCAGGCTGGCCGCGGCGCTCTGCTCCCGTCCGTCCGGCCAGGCCTGCAGCGGGCCCGGGTCGATCGAGTGAGAGGAGGCCACCGCCCCAAGATCGTCTTGCGAACGGGTGGGATCGAGCAGATAGGAGGCGATCAGCGTATCGAAGCCGACGGCCGGCGCGTCGACCTCCAGGTCGGCGAACGCATGCAGCAGCGGTTTGAGGTGATGACCGGCCACGGTACCGCCGCCGCTCCGTAACCGCTCGGCGAAGGTCCGCATGGGCTCGCCCCACGGCAGATAGTAGACGGCATCATCCTCAAGGTTGATGGACAATCCGGCCGGCCGTGGCGCTTCCGGCTCGTGATGCATCGCCACCGCGGCCAGCGGCGCCCGGCCCAGCGCAGGCCACAGCGTGGCGGGGTCCGTTTCAATTGAGGGTGGAGGAACGGTCCCGGAGGCCGATCCGGCCTCGGCGGACGGCAGCGCGTCAAGCAGGCTCGAGAAACCCAGTTCGGTGAACAGCGCGCGCAATTGGGCCGAATCGGGCATGGCCAGCCGGAACCGTTCCGGGTCGAACGGAATCGGACAGTCCGTGTGCAGGCGCACCAACTCCCGGCTCAGCCTCGCCTGGTCCGTGTGCGAGCGCAGCGTCTCGCGCAGCTTCGTCTTGCCGACCTCTTCGAGGTGCTCGAACAACCCCTCGATCGAGCCAAATTGCTGGATCAGCGCGGCGGCGGTCTTTTCCCCCACTCCGGGCACGCCGGGCACATTGTCGACCGGATCGCCCATCAGACCGAGCAGATCAACCATCCGGGCCGGCTCGACGCCGAACCGCGCGGCGACTTCGGCCGGGCCGATGAGCTGATCCTTCATCGCGTCGTAGAGCGTGATCGACGGCGTGATCAATTGATAGAGATCCTTGTCGGTCGAGACAATCACCACCGGCAGTCCCCCGGCGGCCGCCTTGACGGCCATCGTCGCAATCAGGTCATCCGCCTCGTAGCCTTCCAGGCTCAACCGGGGAATGCGCAGCGCGTCGATGAGCCGGGTCACGTAGGGCAGTTGCGCGCTCAGCTCATTCGGCATCGGCGGCCGGTGGGCTTTGTAGTCCTTGTAAGCCTGGTGGCGTAGCGTCGGCGCCTTGGTGTCGAACGCGATCGCCACATAGGCCGGCTGACGCTCCCGCAGCACCTTGAGCAGCATCGTGGTCATGCCGTAGACGGCGTTGGTCGGCGTGCCGGCGGGCGACGAGAGGTGGCGGATAGCGTAGTAGGCCCGGTAGAGCAGCGAATGGCCGTCGATCAGATAGAGCGCGACGGGTGTAGCGTGCGGGGATGCCGAAGCGCGAGCGGGGGGCATGGTCCGCTTCAGTGCGATTTGGGCGCGGCGCCGGAGTTCTGGCCGGCCGTCCGGCGCGCCGAGCGGCGCGAGGTCAGACGGGATTTCAGCCGTTCCAGTTGTTCGGCCTGCTTGGGAAAGCGTGTTTTGAGCCGTTCCACATGACGCCGCACCCAGGGCAATTCTTCGGCCAGCAAAGCCAGACCGATGAGAACGAAGATCCAGCCCTGGATAACGGGCAGAAACCCGCTGATGACGCCGAGGAGCAGAAAGAAGACGCCGAGGGAAATCATCACGCCGCGACGGAGATGCCGGATCACCGCGGCATCTTAGCAAATCGGTCGAGGGGAGACAACGACGAGGGGTACGGATCGGAAGGCGACAGGAC
>DATJYI010000039.1:0-5789 GCA_035499635.1 Nitrospiria bacterium
GGGTCTGTTCGTTCCGGCAGCGTCTGCAGATAGATCTTCAGGCTCGTCAGGATCTGTCCCAGATCATCGTGCAGCTCCCGTCCGATCCGGCGCCCCTCCACCTCCTGCGCCTCCACAAGCTGCCGGGACAGCAGCTGCATCCGTTCGGCGTGCTCCCGCAGCGCCGCTTCCGCCTGCTTGCGCTGGCTGATGTCGACAATCAGACCGATCGTATGCTTGACATGGCCTTGCCCATCACGGATCACACCCACGCTGAGGTTGACCCACACCAGCGACCCGTCCTTTTTCACATACCGTTTCTCGACCGTCATCTCCTCTCGTTTGCCTTCGATCAGCTCCTGATACAGGATGCGATTGCCCGACCTGTCGTCGGGGTGGGTGATGTCATTGAAGGTCAACTCCTTCAGCTCCTCTTCGGCATAGCCGGTAATCAGGGAGAAGGCGCGATTGGTTTCCACAAACCGCCCCGAGCGATGATCCACCAACGCCATGCCGATCCTCGCATTCTTGAACGAAGCGCGGAATCGCTCCTCGCTCACCTGCAGCGCCTCTTCGGCCCGCTTGCGCTCGGTCATTTCCCAGACGGTGGCAATCACGCCGACAATGTCACCCTGAGCGTTTCGAAACGGCCCGTACCGGACCGATGTCCAGCCCGTCTCGCCTGACTGCCTGAACAGAATCGGCACTTCCAGGGACGGGACGATGTTCCCGGCCATGGCTTGCGCGACCGCGGCCTCGATGCTCTTCATGGTCCCCGGTTCCATGGCCAGTCTCGCGTGCTCGGCTTCATACAGGGCCGGCAGATCGGTCGGCCGCTTTCCGAGCACCCGGTCGGCCTTCAGGCCGGTCAGTTCCTCCATATACGGATTCCAGACCGCGTAGCGACCATGGCGATCGTAGACGATGATGCCTTCGCGCGCGTTGGCGATTATTTGTTGATTGAACCGATTCACTTCTCGCGCCGTCTCCTCCGCGCGCTTGCGGTCGGTGATGTCCCGCGCAAAAGCGCAGTTATATTCCCGCCCGCCGAACTCCAGATAATTCGCATTGATTTCAACTGGGAACATTCTTCCCGATCTGTCGCGATGTCGGGTCTCCAGAGTGAGCGATCCCTGCTGTTTGAGCTCGTTCCATGCCGTTGACCAGTCCTCACGGGTAAATTCAGGGTCGATGTCAAAGACGGTCATGGCAAGCAGTTCCTCCTTGGTGTAGCCGAGGATCCGGCACGCCGATTCGTTCACATCCACGATGCGCGCGTCCGACGTCAGCCAGAAGACGGCGTCACTGGCCCGGGCCACCGAGAACTGCATGAAGTTCAACCGCTCTTCGACGTGTCTGCGCGCGGAAATGTCTCGGGCGAACACCTGGATGGCGGTGCCGTCTGCAAACGGCAGCACGGAGGCGGTGACTTCCACGTGTACCGTCGTGCCGTCAAGCCGGATCCACCTCCGCTCGGTCAGCGGCATCTGATCTCCTCGTTCCAGCAGCCCCTGGATCAAGGTACGCACCTCATGATGATGATCCGGGTGGACGATCTCAAACGGAGATTTGCCGATCAACTGCTCGACCGTCGTCGCCCCCAGCAGCTTCACACAGGCGGTGTTCGCAAAGACAATGCGCCCGTTCTGGTTGATGAAGATGGCTTCCGGCGAGAGTTCGACCACGTTCCGGTAGCGCTCCTCACTCTCCCGCAGCGCCTCCTCGGCCTGCCTGCGGTCCGTGATGTCCTGCGCCGTGCCGTAC
The DNA here is from genome assembly GCA_035499635.1 of Nitrospiria bacterium. Lineage (GTDB taxonomy): Bacteria > Nitrospirota > Nitrospiria > JACQCE01 > JACQCE01 > JACQCE01. Next base: position 1,744 of record DATJYI010000039.1, read on the forward strand.
ATCCGGACGGGCGTCCCCTCCGCGTCGACCTCGACCGCGCCGCGCGAGTGATAGACGCGCACGGTGCCATCCGGCCAGACCACGCGGCGGTCGTGATCAAAAGGCTGGTGCGTCTTCAACGCCGTTTGCGTGACGCCGTTGACCTCATCCCGATCCCCGGGATGAATACGGCTCAGGAAGGTTTCATACTCAATGGGGCCCTGTTGCGGCTCGAGGCCGAAAATCCGGTACATTTCATCCGACCACGTGATGATGTTCGTCGGGATATCCCAGTTCCAATTGCCGATGTGCGCGACCCGCTGCGCCTCCTTCAGATGCATTTCGCTCGTTCGAAGCCGTTCTTCGGCCCGTTTGCGATCGGTGATGTCCTCGACCACGGCCAAATGGAGATCGGGTTCGGCCGGCCTGGTCCAGAGCGGCAGGACGGTCAGCCGCACCCAGATCACGTCGCCGTCTTTCCGGACGTACCGTTTTTCCATCTGAAAGGTGTCGAGCTCACCCGCACGAAGGTGGGCCATATTGTCCAGGTCCGCTTGCAGATCGTCGGGATGGGTGATCGACTGGAAATCCTTCCGGAGCATCTCCTCGTGCGTATAGCCCACCATGTCGCAGTAGCATTGGTTGACCCTGACGTACCGGCCCGTCCGGCTGTCGATCTGCGCGATCCCGACGGCAGACTGCTCGAAGAGGGCGTTGTAGTGCCGGTCGGTCTCGCGCGGCGCCCGCTCCGCCCGCTGTTCCACGGCGAACAGCGAGCCGACCCCGGCCAGTCCCACGACCAGCAGGAGGGCAACGATCAGCGCCAGCCATTCCGAGATCACATCCAACGGATCACGCGCGGCCTCGGTGTAGATGTCCACCATCATGACGGCGTGGCGAAGGGTCATCACGACGACCGCCACGGCGATGAAGAGCCAGGTCGTTCGCCACTGGGACCGGTGGGCGATCCGGAGGGCAAGATAGGAGGCGACGCACTGCAGCAGGAAGGAGACGACCAGGAACAGATTGACGATCATGACGAGCCCCCTCAGACAGCGCTTCCCGCGGGTGACCCGGTCCCGGACGACCGGCGACCCGGGCGCAGTATATGACTGCGGACGATAAAGTTCAACCGCCGCTCCGGCCGTTGATCAATGGAATTCCGCCGTGGTACGATCCGGTCATGCCGCCGTACGACGCGCCGGACGAACCGAACAAACCGGACCAGCAGTACCACGCCTGCGAGCATTGCGGCATTGATGACGAACCCACCCACCCGGTTCAGACCGGCGGCGGCATCCTCACACTGTGCGCCCAGTGCCGGTCTGAGGTGGTGGGGGGAAGCTAGCCCGCCGCACGCACTCCGGATCGTTTGCCCTTGAGTCGCGTGATTGCGTTCCGGAGCTCGGAGTTGTCCGGGTCCCATTCCCGAGCGGCTTCGAACTGCTCCAGCGCCCGCGCGGGGAATCCCTCCTGCTCATAGAACTGCCCGAGGTGGCAGTAGTACTCGGTCCTGGCCGGTTCAAGTTCGATGGCTTTTTTGTAATGCCGCTCGGCGTCGCGTTTGCGCAGCGGCAGATGTGAGAGCGCCTGCGCCAGGAGATCGTGATAGACGCTTTTTTCGGGCAGCATTGTCACCGCGCGCTCAAAATAGTAGACCGCCGTCGTCATCTGACGCTCCTTGAGCGCCTGCCGGCCGAGCTGCGCTTCCCGCTCGACGCCGTTGCGGCCGGCCTGTTCGTGTTTCGACAGACCGAGTTTTCGAACCGACAATTCAAAATCGTACTCGCGCCGGTGGGTGTTGGATGAGAGCACCCGGTAGGCTTCATTGACCCGGCAGAAGAGCGCCTTAATCTGCTCGACTTCCGCCGGACTCGTGAGGCGGTGATGACGATCCGGGTGGAACAGCTTGGCGACCGCATAATAGGCCCGTTTGATCTCCGTCTGCGTTGCCGTCCGCGCCACCCGAAGGATCTGATAATAATCCTGGGTCGACATCGCGTCATAGGCCTGCCCGATCGACTTTTCATCACCGAACGGTTCCGGGCCCGCGGCCGGCGCACCCGGCGTCGTGTCGCCGGCCGGCGCGGCCGGCCTCTTCGCCGATCGCGGATTCGCGGTCGTCTCTAATGCATTCATGAATGCGAGATAGGGCTCGGAACCTGCGCCAGGCTGACGGCAAAGCCCGCTTTTCGCGCCTGGTGGAACAGGGAAGGGGAGACCGCTTTGGCCCATTTAACAACGCCGTGCAGTCTCACAACGAGTGACTCGGCCAGCGTCACTTCAATCATCAACGACGTGCCGGGCTTGAACACCACGTTGGATTTGATAAACAGGCCCTCCTTCGAGAGATCTTCGGTATACCCGGTATGCTTCAGGGGTTGCACGGAGCCGTAGCGGACCAGCAACCGTCTGGAGAACCTGAAATATTTTCTTTTTTCCATCAACTCCTCACACCGGGCGTTCATCCGGACGCATCGCCCAGGCCGAATCCGGTGACAGCGATCCAGAAAAAAAGGTAACAGACCCTGACATATTGTCAATCCGGACGAATCGCATGCAAAGGTGCGGAAAATCTGCTACATTGAATTTAATCGGCCTCTACTGCGGAGGGGTGGATTCATGCTTGTTGCCGTGATCATCCTCTGGCTGCTGGTCCTCTGGGGGCTGGCGGCGGTGCGCGCGCCGGCGATCGTCTGGACGGCCGCACTGGCCGTTCCCCTGGCCGCCTGTCCGGTTGCACGCGGCGCGAATCCCGCCCATCTGGCCCTTTGGGGCGTCTTCATCCTGGTCGCCCTTCCCTTCAACCTCCCCCCTTTGCGCCGGCTCCTGATCAGCGGGCCGTTGCTGCGGCACTTTCGCCGGTTGATGCCGCCGATGTCCGACACGGAGCGGGAAGCGCTCAACGCCGGCACCGTCTGGTGGGACGGTGAGCTGTTCAGCGGAAGGCCAGACTGGAACACACTCTTCGCCACGCCGGCGCCGGCGCTTTCAGCCGACGAGCAGGCCTTCCTGGACGGTCCGGTGGAGGAGCTTTGCCGGCTGCTGGACGATTGGAAGATTAACGAGGTCTGGCGCGACCTGCCGCCGGAGGTCTGGCGCTTCCTGAAGGAGAAGGGGTTTTTTGGGATGATCATCCCGAAACAGTACGGCGGACTGGAATTTTCGGCGCTCGCCCATTCGACCGTCGTGATGAAGGTGGCCAGCCGGAGCATCACCGGCGCGGTCACGGTGATGGTGCCCAATTCGCTGGGCCCCGCGGAGCTCTTGTTGCACTACGGCACGGACGAGCAGAAGCGTCATTACCTGCCCCGGCTCGCGCGCGGCGAGGAGGTCCCCTGTTTTGCGCTGACCAGCCTGGACGCGGGCAGCGACGCCGCGTCGATGACCGACACGGGCGTCGTCTGCCGGGGCGAATTCGGAGGCAAGCCCGGCGTTCTGGGCATCCGGTTGAATTGGAGCAAGCGGTACATCACGCTCAGCCCCATCGCGACGGTTCTTGGTCTCGCGTTCAAGCTCTATGATCCCGATCGCCTGCTCGGCGGGAACGAAGCGCCCGGCATCACGGTCGCGTTGATCCCGACCAACACCCCCGGCGTCGAAATCGGCCGGCGCCACGCGCCGTTGCACAACTACTTTCAAAACGGCCCCACCAGTGGACGGGACGTCTTCATTCCCGTCGATTGGATCGTGGGCGGCCCCCCGCGGGCCGGTCAGGGCTGGCGGATGCTGGTGGAGTGCCTGGCCGCGGGTCGGTCAATTTCACTCCCGGCGCTCGCGGCCGGCGCGGGGAAAGTGGCCGGCCGGGCGACCGGCGCCTATGCGCGCGTGCGCAGACAATTCAAGGTCCCGATCGGCCGGTTCGAAGGCGTGCAGGAAGCGCTCGCGCGGATCGGCGGCCTCGCCAATCTGATGGACGCCGCCCGCGTCATGACCGTCGGCTCGCTCGACCGGGGGGAAAAACCATCGGTCATTTCGGCCATCGTCAAATACCACCTGACCGAATTGATGCGGCGGGCCGTGGACGACGCGATGGACGTGCACGGCGGACGGGGCATCATCATGGG
>DATJYI010000040.1:0-8129 GCA_035499635.1 Nitrospiria bacterium
GAAATTCCTCAAGGAGAACATGGAAGCCGTCATCATGTTCTACAAGGGTAGGCCGATCGGAGTGACGCTGCCCAATTTCGTGGAATTGCGGGTCAGCGACACGGCCCCCGGCGTGCGGGGTGACACGGCGACGGGGGGCACCAAACCGGCGACACTCGAGACGGGGGCGGTGATCAAGGTGCCATTCCACATCAACAACGGCGACCTGCTCAAGATCGACACGCGCAGCGGCGAGTACATTGAGCGGATCAGGGCGGCGTGAACCTTAAAGAGATCAGGGAATTGATCGAACTGATGCGCCAGACGGGCGTGTCGGAGCTGGAAATCGAACGGTCGGGTGTCAGGGTCCGTATCAGGACCGGCAAGGCCGGGAGTGAGGAACCCGCAGTCACCGTCGTCCACCCGCTGGCAGAACGGATGCCGCAGGACATGGCGATCGCCAAACCGTCCATCGAGCCTGGTGCACCACCACCTGCGGAAGAGAAGGGATTGCTGGTCCGGTCCCCCATCGTGGGCACCTTCTACCGCAGCGCGTCGCCCGACGGCCCCAATTACGTCGAGGTCGGCGACGTGGTCAAAAAAGGGCAGATTCTCTGCATTGTGGAAGCCATGAAGCTGATGAACGAAATCGAGTCTGAGACCGACGGCAGAATTCTCGAGGTGCTGATCGAGAATGCCCGGCCGGTGGAATACGGCCAACCCCTGTTTCGTATCGACCCGACGCCGGCCTGAGCCCCGTTGGGCGGGGACTTGCTCCCATGGCCATGTTCAACAAAATCCTTATCGCCAATCGTGGTGAGATCGCCCTGCGGGTAATCCGCGCCTGCAAGGAATTGGGCATCCGTACCGTGGCGATCTATTCCGAAATCGACGCTCGGGCGCTGCACGTCCGCCTGGCGGACGAACAGGTCTGCGTCGGACCGGCAGATAACGCGTTGAGCTACCGGAACATCCCGAATATTCTCAGTGCCGCCGAGATCACCGGGGCCGACGCAATCCATCCCGGATACGGTTTTCTTGCGGAAAATCCGCACTTTGCCGAAGTGTGCGAATCGGTCGGCCTGCGGTTCATCGGACCGCACGCCGAGCACATCGCCCTGATGGGCGACAAGGCGAAAGCCCGCGAAGTGATGCGAAAGAAAGCGATTCCGGTCGTCGCAGGCAGCGAGGGGGTCGTGAGCAGCGAACAGGAGGCGGCGCGAATTGCCGCGACGCTGGGTTACCCCGTCATGATCAAGGCTGCGGCGGGCGGCGGCGGACGCGGACTCCGGGTCGTGAACCGGGAGGACGAGCTGACCAAGTCGTTTCAATCGGCGCAGGCGGAAGCCAAGGCCGCCTTCGGCGACGAGAGCGTCTATGTCGAAAAATATTACATCGAGCCGCGCCACATTGAAATTCAAATCATGGCCGACGACAAGGGCCGCGTGGTGACGTTCGGCGAGCGGGATTGTTCCATCCAGCGCCGCCATCAAAAATTGCTGGAGGAATCGCCCTCGCCGGTGGTCGAGGAACCGCTCCGGCGGGAGCTGAGCCGCGTGGCGGTTGATGCGGCCCGGGCGGTCGGCTACGTGAACGCCGGCACCGTGGAATTTCTCCTCGATAAGCAGTCGAATTTCTACTTCCTGGAGATGAACACGCGCATCCAGGTCGAGCATCCGGTCACCGAGGTGGTAACGGGCATCGATCTCGTGAAGGAACAGATCCTGATCGCGGCGGGGAGACCGCTGGGCTACCGGCAGCAGGAAATCCGCCTGCGGGGGTGTGCGATCGAGTGCAGGATCAACGCCGAATGCCCGGACACCTTTGCGCCGTCGCCGGGCACCGTGGTCGACTACGTGCCGCCGGGCGGTCCCGGCATCCGGGTCGATTCGGCACTCTATCCCGGCTGCATAGTTCCGCCGCATTATGATTCGCTGGTGGCCAAGGTCATCGCATTCGGCGACACGCGGGAAGAAGCGGTGTCCAGAATGAACCGGGCACTCGAAGAGTGTCGGATCGAAGGCATCAAAACCAACATCCGCCTGCATCGGCGCATTCTGAACGATCCGGCTTTTCTCAAGGGACGGTATTCGACCAATTTTCTTGAAAAGTTCAGCGCCGGGGAGTAACCGCGAACGGGCGGAGATGACTGCGGTTCCTCCAGGCGATTGCCGTGGATATGTGCCGTCGAACAACGGAGGGGGGGCCGCCGGGAGCAATCTCCCGAATCCCGCAGCCTCACCGATTCGGCGTTGCACACGGATCCGCAATGTCTCATTCGCCCGGCATCTTCCCCCCGACGCTTCACACAACCAAGCCTCCTCGGTACGTGTGTGTCGAGCGGCGGGGGGAGCCAGGTGAATGTCAGGAATCACGGCTCAACCCATCGTCAGTTTCCGAACGATCATGGAAGGGACGCCCAATAACCCGGCGGGACCGCCCGCGGGTTTATCATAGGGGGCTTGCGTCGCCCCCTCCACTGGAAAAGGAGGGTGGAGCCTCCCCCTCACGCTCGCGTTGCGAGCGGAGTAGAGCCCCACGGGCGGTTCTTGAATTAAAACCCAGCCGATAATCAAACTCAAACCCGGAATGATTATGAAAGGCATGTCCGATAATCCGAAGGGCTCGCCCGTGGGGCTCTATCTGATTGCCGACCGGCAGGCATGCGGGGCCAGATCCGTGGCGGAGGTGGTCCGTGCGGCGACTGCGGCCGGTGTCGGGTGGGTGCAATACCGGGACAAGACAGCCACGCGACGGGCCCGCTACGAAGACGCAATCCTGCTCAGACAGCTCACGCGCGAGGCCGGCGCCGCCCTGATCGTCAATGACGAACTGGATCTGGCCGTTGCGGTGGATGCGGACGGATTGCACCTGGGACAGGAGGATCTGCCGCTGCCCATTGCACGGCGGTGGTTCAGCGGCCGGCTGATCGGCGTCTCCACGCACACGATCGAGGAGGCCCGGCGCGCGATCGACGAGGGCGCCGACTATATTGCCGTCGGGCCGATCTTTGCCACGGCGATCAAACAGGAGCGAGCTCCGATCGGGAGCGACGCGATCCGGCGTGTGCGCGCGCTGACCACGATTCCCCTGGTGGCCATCGGGGGAATCACGCCGGACACCATCGGGGAGACGATCCGTGCCGGCGCGTCGAGCGCGGCCGTGATTTCTGGATTGTGCGGCGCCGCTGACGTGCGCGCGGCCGTGGCGGCCTATCGCCGATCGATCGCGCAGGCGCATTCTTCCGTCGATGAAAAGGCTTGACAAGCCGGTGCGTTCACGATACCGTTAGCGTCACTATGATCAAGCGAACGCGCGAGCTGGTCAGCCAGCATGGCGAGACGCCGTGCGAGCACCGGCTGGACGGTCGCATCTACCTTCGGGTGGGTGACGAAGTCAACCACCGGCGCTATCCCCAGTGGGGCAAGGGCGTCGTGGTGGAGGAACGGGCCTCCTCCCTGCGCGGGGGATTGTGTCTGGCTCGAGTCATGTTTACCGACGGGCAGGAACGGTCATTCATCAACAATCTTGATGACCAGAACTGCTGCTATTATGCCGGTCTCCGTATTACGTCCGCATAGAGCGGGACGCCGGCGGGTCGTCGGATCGGTGGTTTAGCGGCGTAGAGGGATGTGCCTGGGGGGTTGCATCATCCTGTCGGCGGCCTGATGGTCTGGGGCTGCGGGCGGGATGTTGTATTTTAGGGGGTGACGGATGGCCGGGGAACTGATTCTTGTCGTCGATGATGAACCGCACATCCAGCGATTGTGCGCGGAAATCCTGCAGGCAAAGGGATACCAGGTCAAAACCGTGACGTGGGCGCGTGATGCGCTGGAGCTCTCCAAAACGTCCCCGTTTGACCTGCTGGTGACGGACCTGGTCATGCCTGAGATGGACGGTCTGCAATTGATCTGGATGATCCGCGAACACCTGCGTGAACTGCCCACCATCGTCATGACCGGCCAGGGGACCATGGAGCGGGCTGTTGAATGCCTGAAGCTGGGCGTGCAGGGTTTTGTGATGAAACCCTTCAGTGGGGCGGAGATGGTGACGGCGGTCGAGGACGCCCTGACGAAGACGCGCCTGCGCCACGAGAACATGCGCTACCGGTTGCTGATGCCCCTGTTCGAAGTCAGCCGGCAGCTGCTCAGCGAGTTGAACATGAGCAAACTGATCGATGAGCTGGCCGCGATAGCCCTGGTCGAGACCCACTCGGACGGAGTCAGTTTTCTCCTGAAGGAGGAGGGAGACTTCGTCGCGAAGCGGGAAGAAGGAATCGCACAGGTCTCACCACCGGCCGTCAACGACCAGATCCGTCGCTGGTTGAAGACGGAGAAGGACCTTCTGATGCTGACGCCCGTCATGCCAGGTGATCCATTGATCCGGACGGAACTGCAGGCCTCGCGCCTGTCCTCGGTGCTCTGCATGCCCCTGGTGACGAAGGGGCGCGTCGCGGGGGGGCTGGTGCTTTACAAACGTGAGGGGCGGCCCTCCTTCACCCAGGTGGACATCGAGCTGCTGGCCATACTCTGCGGACAGGCGGCGATTGCGATCGAGAACATCCGGTTGTTCGAAGATCTGCAGCGCACACACTTCGAGGCGATGAAGGCGCTGGCCCAGGCGATCGAAGCCAAGGATCAGTACACGCGGGGTCACTGCGATCGGACCGTGGAATATGCCATGGCCATCGCCGAGAAATTGTCGCTGACCGATGAGGAAAAGAAGGCGCTCCGCTACGCGGCCTTTCTTCACGATGTCGGCAAGATCGGCATTCACGAATCAATTTTGGCGAAGGAGGGACGGTTGACGGAGGAGGAATACCGCATGATGCAGTCGCACCCGTCTTTGGGCGCCGACATCATCAAGGGCGTGGAATTTCTCGAGCCGGTCGTCCCGCTTGTCTATCATCATCAGGAACGGTACGACGGCAAGGGATATCCGGCCGGATTGGTCGGCGAGGCGATCCCCCGCGGGGCGAGGATCGTGGCCGTCCTGGACACGTTCGATGCCATGACATCGGACCGGCCCTACCGCAAGGCCATGCCGCTAGACAGGGCGCTCGCCGAGCTGCGGCGCTGCGCTGGTTCGCAGTTTGATCCGCAGGTGGTTGAGGCCTTCATCGCCGTGCTGGAAGAGCGAGTCCGCACCGATGGAGGAGCGACCACGGCGATCCCCATTCGGCAGGATGAGCCGGTGCACCGCGAGTCGCCGTAAGCCACCGCCTCCTGGCGGCGCTGTCCGCCAGCCGCAAACCTTCAACATGGGGAAGCGGTCCGACCACGGGCAGTTCGGTCAACTCCCTCAATAATGGACCGTTGCCGCCCACGCTGGGATCGCGACGGCGCCCCGCCGTCGGACGGTCGTGATTGAGGATGATTCCGCCGATCACAATGCCGCGCCGGCGGGCCGCTTCGATCGTCAAGAGCGTGTGATTGAGCGTCCCGAGGCCGGCCCTTGCCACCACGATCAGGGGGAGCTTCCATGCGGCGATCAGATCGGCGACCGTCGAGGATGCAGTGAGGGGAACCAGCAGCCCGCCGACGCCTTCGACCAGCACGATCTGATGCCGACGGGCGAGTGCACGGTAGGCCGTGCGGAGGCGTCCGACGTCGATTGAACGGCCCTCCGCCCGCGCCGCCGCCAACGGGGCGAGCGGCCGACGCAGACGGTACGGTGTCACCAGCCTGACCGGATCGCGCGCCCCCGCGGCACGCAGGAGCACTGCGGAATCCGGCGGCGGCCGTTCCTTCTTCGAGTGGCGGCAGCCCGTATGCACCGGCTTCATGACGCCGACGTCGTATCCCTCGTGGCGCAGCCATGCGGCCAGAGCGGCCGTCACCATCGTTTTGCCGACGCCGGTGTCCGTGCCTGTAATGAAGAGTCCCCGACCCATGCGGATTCAGACCAGCCGATTGTCCAGATTGAACACCTGTCCTGAGATGCGCCGGGTTGAGGCAAGTTTGACGATCCAGTCGGCGACCTCACGGGCGGAGCCGGGTCCCAGCAGCATCTCACCGCGCAGCCCTGCCCGCTGCGCCGGCGAGAGCCGGCGCCCCATCCCCATGGACAAATAGCCGGGCAGCACGCAATTGACGCAAATGTTGTAGGGCGCCCATTCCCGCGCCGCCGATTTGGACAACGCAATCAGGCCGGCCTTGGCCGCGGCGTAATTCGCCTGGCCGGCTCGTCCGCGCAATCCCGCAATGGAGCCGATCGTAATGATCTGCCCATGACGCTGACCGATCATGATTCGGGCGGCCGATTGCATCAGAAAAAAACCTCCCGTCAGATGAGTGGCCACGACCTCGCGCCATGCGGCGGCCGGCATGCGCAGCAGCAGCCCGTCGTGAACCACGCCGGCGTTGTGCACCAGCAGATCGACTCGGCGCCATGCGGTCAGCACCCGGGAGATGAGCGTCCCCGCTTCCTCGGGATTGCGCAAATCGGCAGAGAGGGACAGGCTTTGGCCGCCGGCCCGTCGGATGGCCCGGCAGACCCGGTCTGAGGCCGATGCACCCAGATGGTAATGGACGGCCACGCGGTAGCCGTCAGCGCCCAGCCGGATCGCAATAAGCCGGCCCAGCCCCCGTGACGCCCCGGTGACGACTGCGACGGGGCGACGATGGGAGCGCGGCGCAGGCGCGTAGCTCCTGCGCGCCGTCCTGTGCTCCAAGCCGGCTCTGCTTCTGGTGAGCCGGCGCGGTCCCGCGCTCCGGGCCACCCGGGTCATGAGGCGATCAGATTGTGGAGCCGGCCGGCATCGCGGAGCGCGTCAATCAGGACGGTGATGTCCTCATCCGTATGCGTGGCCATCAACGAGAGGCGCAACCGGTCGGTGCCTGACGGGACGGTCGGCGGCCGGATCGCCGGAACACAACAGCCCCGGTCAAGCAGCGCCTCCGCAACGGCGACCGCCGCGGCGGGATTGCCGATCCCGATGGGGATGATGGGAGTTTCGGTGGCCATCAGATCGAATCCGATTTGGCGCAGCATCGTGGCGCAGCGATCCCGGTGTCGCCAGAGTGCGGCCCGCCGTTCCGGCTCGCGATCGATGATCGTCAACGCTGCGATCGCCGCGGCCGCCAGGGCCGGGGGGGGAGCGGTTGTGAAAAGAAACGACCGGCACCGGTTCAGCAGATAGGCGATCAGCGAAGACGGCCCTGCGACGAATGCGCCAAATCCGCCGAGCGCTTTGCTCAATGTCCCCATGTGGATCACCCGGTCGTCCTGCGGCAGGCCGAAATGCTCGAACGAGCCGCGGCCGGTGGGACCCATCACCCCCGTGCCGTGGGCGTCGTCAACCAACAGTAGGGCGTCGTAGCGGCGGGCAAGGTCCAGCAGCCCGGGCAGGGGGGCAAGATCGCCGTCCATGCTGAAGACGGCGTCGGTGACGATGAGCTTGGGGCTGCCCGGCGCGGTCCGCTCGAGCAACCGGCCGAGCTGATCGAGGTCCTTGTGCCGATACACTTTGAAGGCGGCACGGCTCAGCCGGCAGCCGTCCACCAGGCTGGCGTGATTGGAGCGGTCGGCAAAGACGACCCCATCTGGGCCGATGAGGGCCGGTATCACCCCCACATTGGCCATGTAGCCTCCCCCGATCAACAGCGCCGCGTCGGTCCCGGCGAAGGCCGCCAGCGCGGCCTCGCACCGTTCGTGCAGCGTCATGGTGCCGGTGATGAGGCGGGAAGCGCCGGCGCCCACGCCGTACGCCATCACCGCCTCTGCCGCCGCGGCTTTGACTTTGGGATGGTTGGCCAGCCCGAGGTAGTTATTCGAACCGAAATTCCGGTATACTTTGTCTTGGAGTGTGATGACGGCATCCTGGCCGGAAGAGACACAACGGAGCGTGCGGTAGAGATGGCGGGTTTTGAGCGACGTGAGGGTGTCTTCGAACATAGGCGCACTGATCGTGGTCGGTCGACGCGCGCTCCGTTACCCTACACAGGGGGCGGGGGCCTTGTCAATCGGCCGGGCGTCGGGCAGCCGCCGGCAACGAACCGGCGAAAGTGGGTGGTTCTCGTCGATAAATTCAGTGAAAACAAGACAAATTCCTTGACAATACGGCGGGGCATGGATACAATTTTCAGTGTAAGGCAGTGCGGCGCTTTCGGCGAGGCAGGGGCGTCCGGCCGCGACCGGCCCCACAGGTG
>DATJYI010000041.1:0-3154 GCA_035499635.1 Nitrospiria bacterium
CGGCCGGCGTGACCGCTTTGACGGCGCCCGCCGTGCCGACCGGCATGAAGGCGGGCGTCTCGACGATGCCATGGGGCGTCGTCAGCCGCCCCCGCCTCGCTTTACCGGATGGATCAACGGCAAGCAGCTGAAACCATCCCGGCGTTGACGAGGCAGGATGAGACAGGCCGGCCAGGGTTGATGGCTCCTTCACACTCATTTACATACGTTCCGGAGCACTTACACCAACCACGTTCAGGCCGCTGGCGAGCACGGTGCGGACCGCCTGCATCAGGGCCAGACGGGCCAGGCTGCGAGTGTGATCCTGCGTGAGGACCCTGTGTCTATTGTAATAGGCATGCAGCAGCCCCGCCACTTCCTGCAGATAAAAAATCAGCCGGTGCGGCTCCAGCAGTTGCGCGCTCGATTCGATCACGGCGGGATAGAGCGACAGGTGGCGCAGCAGCCCCTGCTCCTCCGGCAGCGTCAACGGCGCCGGATCGACCTCGGCCGGCTCCGGGACGGCCACACCGCGGTCGGCCGCCTGCCGCTGCATGCTGCAGAGACGGGCGTGGGCATACTGGACATAGAAGACCGGATTCTCCTCCGACTGCGATTTGGCCAGCTCCAGATCAAAATCGAGGGCGTTGTCGCACCGCCGCATGAGAAAGAAGAAGCGGGCCGCGTCGCGCCCGACCTCATCGAGCACTTCCCGCAGCGTGACGAATTCGCCCGCGCGGGTCGACATGCTGACCGGCTTGCCGTGGCGCAGCAGAGCGACCAGTTGCACCAGGACGATCTTCAACCGGTCGCGCGGACGGCCCAGCGCCTCCATCCCGGCCCAGACCCTCGGCGCGTAGCCGTGATGGTCGGCGCCCCAGACATCGACGACCTCGTCGAATCCCCGTTCGTATTTATCCAGATGATAGGCCAGATCGGAGGCAAAGTAGGTCATCTGGCCGTTCTGCCGGATCACCACCCGGTTCTTGTCGTCGCCGAAGGTCGTCGTCCGGACCCACGTCGCCCCCTCTTCTTCATAGAGATGGCCGGCGTCTTTCAATCGCTTCAGGGTCCGCTCCACCTTGCCGTCCAGATGCAGCGCCACCTCGGACGTCCATTCATCGAAGCCGACGCCGAACCGGTCGAGATCCTCCCGGATGGTGGCGAGCAGCCGTTGCGAGGCGACCTGCGTGCAATAGCGTTGCGCCTCCTCCTCCGGCTCGTCGAGCCAGCGCGCGCCTTCGTTGTCGGCCATCTCCTTGGCCAGCGCGCGCAGGTAGTCGCCCTGGTAGCCGCCCTCCGGAATCGACGCCTCCCGGCCGAAGTGCTGGCGGTAGCGCGCCAGCAGCGACTGGCCCAGCGTCGTCATCTGCTTGCCCAGATCGTTGATGTAATATTCACGTTCGACGGCGTGGCCGGTCGCCTCCAACAGGCGGGCGATCGTATCGCCGACCGCGGCAATCCGGCCGTGGCCGACGTGGAGCGGACCGGTGGGGTTGGCGCTGACGAACTCGACCTGCACCCGCCGCCCGGCGCCGATCCCAGCGCCGGTGATCGACCGGCCGTAGGCGGCGCCCTGCTCCAGGATTCCGGTCAGCAACCGGTGCCAGTAGGAGGGCGCCATGGTGAAGTTCAAATAGCCGGGGCCGGCGACGTCGACCCGCTCCAGCCACGGCTCGCGCGGGATGTGGCGCTTCAAGAGCTCCGCGACGTCGCGGCCCGTCTTGCGCTCCCCCGCCGCCAGCGTCATCGCCACGGTGCTGGCGAAATCACCCTGGCCGGCCCGTTTGGGCACTTCCAGCAGCAGCGGCGGCTCAGCCTGATCGGACAACTGCCCGCCCGCCCTGGCCGCGCGCACCGCCGCGCGCAGCAGGTCCATCAAGTCCTTGTTCATGGCAAATCCCTGTTCATCGCCGGTCCATGATTGTTGATGGTCGATCCGATGACTGCGAACGGCGATCCGCTCAGCGGCATTCCGACGGCGTGATCGCCGTGAAAACGACGGCCTAGTATATCCGAACCGGGACAAATGTCAACGAATGGCGCCCCCGTTTCCCTTGCAAATCGCCGTCGTTTCCTCTAGAGTGCACCCCATGCCAGCCCACGCCGGCCCGTCACGCCGCCCTTCGGGCCGGCCCGTTCCCCGCAGCGCGCTGCCTCGATGGCTGCTCGTCGTCGGCCTCCTTAACGTCCTTCTGCTCCCGGCCTGCACCACCGGCAGGGAGGCGGCGACGGCGCCCCGCATCCATCTGGACCGGCAGACCGTCGCCGTGATGACCGCGGTCAACGAGGAGGAGGCCGAACGGCTTCGCCTGACACTGCTCCGGGGCGACCCGCCCCCGGCGTCGGCGTATCTTGTTTCGATCGGGGAATTGTCCCAATCCAACCCGACGCTCGGCCACGTTGCCTCGAAACTGATGGATTGCGAGATCAGCCGCCCCATTGCTCCGACGGATGCGCAGACCAGCACGGGCTATCTGGTGCTGCAACGGGGCGGCAGTCCGGACCAACCATGCTACGGCTCGGTCAGCGAAGACGACCATGAATCATGGAGCGACAAGGCGGGGGAGCTGCTGCTCGGCCTGCTGATGATCGGCGTGGTCGGGTTTTTGGTGGCCGCCCCGTTCATCTTCCACGTCTTCTAGCGCAAGAGCGGCGCAGAGACGGCGCGAGAAACCCGCGCCGGAGGATCAATCCAGATCAATGGGGCGCAGCGGCGGCTTGGTGTCGTCGGGGTCGACGCGTTTCATCGATTCCTTGACCTTCTCCTCGAGCACCCGGGAGCGATCCTTGAGTGCCTGTTGCTCCTGCCGCACCCGTTCGGTGGTCGCCTGCCGGCGGTCATCGAGCCGGCGCACCATCTCCTGCAACGAGGCGGTCGGCTTGGTCGACTTCGCCTCCGACCGGAGAATCGCGCCGGTTTTTCGGTCGACCACCAGCTCCGCTTCGCAATGCGGACACTGGATCCGGAATTTGTCGGATTCACTCATGCGGGCCCCGCATTCTTGACTCCATTCTCCATTCTCTATTTTCCATTTTCCATGTTCGGGGTCGGGAATGCAACTCATCCCTCCACTTGACAGCATCCCCCCCCAGCGGCTAGCATAGACGGCATGTCGCGCTCTTCACAGCGTCCGGCTCCCCATCGACCGGAGAAGGTGCTCCTCGCCAAACC
>DATJYI010000042.1:0-3421 GCA_035499635.1 Nitrospiria bacterium
GGCGTCATGAGCGGCATGCACGATGTAACCGAAATCGTCCCGGTCCCGCTCGTCAGTCATCGGTCTTCTTCCATGCCTGCTTCAACGCGCTGGCGTCGATCTCTACTTCCCTTCCCGGGTCGATCGCCGGCCAGAATTCAAACGTGTTGCGCCATCCCTTGCCGGCGGTCGGAAAGTCCTTCCGCAGCGGGTAGCCCTCGTCATACTCCTCCGGCATCATGATCCTGCGCAGATCCGGATGGCCGCGGAACCGGATGCCGAACAAATCGAACACTTCACGCTCCAGGAAATTGGCCGCCCGCCAGACCGGAGTGACCGAATCGATAGCGCAGTCCGAGAGGGGCACGCGCGCCTTGAGCCGCAGGCGTTTCCGGTGGCGAAACGAATTGAGGTGATAAACCACCTCAAAGCGCTCCGGCGCCTCAGGCCAGTCAACCGCCGTCAAATCGGAGAGCTGCTCGTACGCCAGCGCCGGCTCGTCATGCAGCCAGCGGCTGACCGGCACGATCTGTTCCCGCGCGATCAGCACGGTCTGCTCGCCGAAGGCCTCGGCGGATCCCCGCACCGCGCCTGGGATGGCCCGCTCAATCTGGTCGGCTATGTCCATGTGCACGACTCGTTCGCTCTGTGTCGTCAAGGGGAGACGCGATGACACACGAGTCCCCCATCATCGTTCATGAACTCATCTCTGAGACCGATACGTGCGGTCGTGATAGAAATGTTGCCCGTTCCATGACAGACGCAGCCTCTGACCCGGCTCCGTTCAACCAGAGCGCCGCGCCGGTTATTTCACCAACACCTTCTCCTGCATGATTTTCTGCTGAAGCGTCAGGAGCCCGTGCAACAGCGCTTCCGGACGCGGCGGGCAGCCGGGCACGTAGACGTCGACCGGAATGAACTGGTCGACCCCCTGCACCACGCTGTAGCTGTCGTAGATGTTGCCCGAGGTCGCGCAGGAGCCCATCGAGATCACATAGCGCGGTTCGGGCATCTGATCGTAGATGCGGCGGATGACCGGCGCCATTTTGCGGGTCACCGTGCCCGCCACGATCATCAGGTCCGACTGCCGCGGCGACGCGCGGAAGACCCCCGCGCCGAACCGGTCGATGTCATAGCGCGAGGAGACGCTCGCCATCATCTCGATGGCGCAGCAGGCCAGTCCGAACGACATGGGCCACAGCGACGATTTGCGCGCCCAGTTGATGCACCAGTCCAGACGGGTCGTCAGGATGTTGGCGTCGAGCTGGCCGTCGCTCAATCCCATTCCAACGCTCCCTTCTTCCATGCGTACACATACCCGACCAGCAGCACCACGATAAAGACCACCATCTCCACCAGACCGACCAGGCCGATCTGCCTGAACGCCACGGCCCAGGGGAACAGAAACACCGCCTCGATGTCGAAGATGACAAAAATCATGCAAATGACATAATAGCGGACCGGGAACGGCAACCGGGCGTCGCCAATCGGCGTCATGCCGCTCTCATACGCCATGAGTTTTTCACGATAGGGGCGGGATGGTCGCAACACCAGCCCCGCGACCAAACTCACGGCTGCAAAGCCGATTGCGATCACGATGAAGAGGCCGATCGGCCAGTATTGAACAGGCACAAATGTTCCCGGCATGCTCCTCCGCCCTTCCCCCTGCGTTAGTTGACACGCTCGTTAGACACTGGTACCACTCAACCGGGGAATGCCCATCTTATTGATATTGCCAAAGATTGTCAACCCTTTCCTTCCGGCTCTCCAGCGAGAGTTTCGCCAAAAACAGCGTGCTGGATTGACCCTGAATCAATCAGACCGACATGATCGGCACCACACAGCTGACGCCACTGATCAGGCAAACGTTTCGGGCAGGACAAACGGCCGGAACGTCAATCCGCTCAAGCGGGGCGACGACACTCCTTTGTGCTGGATCAACACCTTGAAGATCCGGCCCATGCCTTCGTCGCCCGCGCCGGATTCCGCGCGATGTGAGGCCAGCAGCAGTTTCATGGCCGACAACTCCACCTCACGTTCAAGATCATCGCAGGCGGCCAGCCGGGCTTCCATCGCGTCAGCCGCGCCCAACCCGAGCAGAAACGAGGTCTGATCGGTGAAGCCGGTCGTCATCAACCCCGCCTCCCGGCCCGCCTGCGTCAACGCGCTGAAATCAACATGAGCGGTCAGGTCCTGCAGGCCGATGCGCAGGTAGGGATTCTCCCGTCGCCGATGGCTCGCAAAACAGGCTAGCGTGCCGTTGCGCCGCACAACCGCGTACCTCTCCTCCGCCGTATGACCGTAATCGATCGTCAGCACGAACCCGGCTCGCAGCATCCGACCGATCCTGGCGATCCACTCCAGCGCTTCGAGGTTCACTTCCGTCTGAAATCCTTCCGGCAACCGGACCGACAAGCGCGTGAAATAATTCTCCAACGCCTGGGTCGATGGCAAGTCCAGCTCCTCGGACAACCGTTCTCCCTCGAGCCTCACGAAGCGCTCCAGCAGACGGCCGCCCTGCATCACCACACGGTGAACCGGAAAAGCGTCCACCAGCTCGTTCGAGACGATGACGCCGGTCAGTCCCTGAGTCTCAGCCACCGACTCCTCCAGTGTCCGGCACCAATGCACGGAAATTCCCTGACCGGCAAACGGGGCCAGTCGTGCCCGCTGTTCGGCCGCCTGCATGGGATTGATCTCAATCGCCACGTAACGAATCCGCGCAGGCCGGCGCTCAGCGCATACCCTCAGAATATCTTCGGCCATCAACCCGCGTCCCGTGCCCATTTCAATGACCGTGATCTCTTCGGACGGATAGAGCCGGTGCAGGAGATCGGCCATTTCCGCCACCTGCCGGCCAACCATCTGACCAAAGATCGGGTGCAGCTCAGGCGCCGTGAAGTAGTCGCCCTCCCGTCCCGATCGGGCCGATCCATTGGATTGAGCAGAGCGGGCCGATCGCTCCGGCGTCGTCATGTAGTAGCCCAGCCCCGGCTCGTAGAGCGCCATGCGCATGAACTCCGCAAAGGTGATCCGCCCCTGCGCTCGGATCACGCTCTTGATGCGTTCAAGCAGCGCGGGATTGCCGGGATCATCCGGTTGTAATTCCATCATAAAATATCGTATCAACGATCACACCCGAAAAGCTACGTCTCCCCTGATCCAATGTATCGGTCCTTCGAACATCCTGTGCCCAACAACCAATGGGGGGCTTCGGGGGGAGATAACGTCTCCCCCTGACTATAATTAACGGCTACGGGGGTGGAGATCGCATCTCGGCATTATAATCAGGGGGAGGTGCTTCGACACTGCCACAGCTGATACCATGAAATCGTGCTCAGGTTTCGCCTTCACCGGCATAGCCGGTGAAGCTCCACTCCGGTTCCTCACTCTGAACATTGATAGGTGGGCGCTGCCGCCCCCACACCGGTCCCCCCATCGG
>DATJYI010000043.1:0-8331 GCA_035499635.1 Nitrospiria bacterium
CCCCGTATTCGACATAGGTCGACACGTCAACGTCCCGGACAATCACCAATTGCACCGAGGCGCCAGGGCACCGGAAGGAGAGCTGGCGCGTCTGGGGCGTCAAATCCGGGTGGCCGAGGCCGATCTTGGCGCACAGGCCGATCGCACCCTCCAGCAACCGCCCCTTGGGCAGGGCGATCGTCACCGGATCGCTCACTGCTCCTCCCCGCCTGGACCGGTCCGCCTGCTCCGCGCCGGGTCACCGCTCACCCGCTCGATCGCTGCGCCGAGACCGCGCAATTTCTCCACCATCCGTTCATAACCCCGATCCAGATGGTAGATGCGCTGGATGCGGCTTTCCCCTTCGGCGACCAGCGCGGCAAGCACCAGCCCCGCGCTGGCCCGCAGGTCGCTCGCCATGACCGGCGCGCCGCTGAGCCGGTCCACGCCCTGGATCTTCGCGTGTACGCCCTGCACCTGGATCTTCGCGCCCATCCGTTGAAGTTCCGCCACGTGCGTGAGACGCTGTTCAAAAACCAGCTCGCTGATCAGGCTCTGCCCTTTCGCCACCGCCATCAACGCCATGAACTGTGCCTGCATATCGGTCGGAAAGCCGGGGTAAGGCGCCGTCGCCGCGTCGACGGCGGTCGGGCGGGACGGTCCGTCGATCAAGACGCGGTTGGACTCTTCACGCAGGTGTGCGCCCGCGGCCTGGAGTTTCTGGATGACCGCCTGCAGATGCGACGGTCGACAGCCGTCGATGGTCATCCGGGCCCTGGTGATGGCGCCGGCGACCAGGTAGGTACCCGCTTCAATCCGGTCGGGGATCACCCCGTACTGATGCGCCCCGTCGGCCAACCGGTCCACTCCTTCGATCGTGATCCGGCGGGTGCCGGCCCCGCTGATGCGCGCACCGCGACGCACCAGGAATGCGGCCAGATCGGCCACCTCCGGTTCGCAGGCGGCGTTGTCCAGCACCGTCGTCCCCTGGGCCAGCGTCGCCGCCATCATGAGATTTTCCGTCCCCGTCACCGTCGGTTGGTCGAACAGAATGGTCGCGCCCTTCAGCCGTGGCGCTTTCGCTTCGATGTAGCCATGGGCGATGCCAATCTCGGCGCCCATCTTCTGCAATCCCATCAAATGCAGATTGACCGGCCTGGCTCCGATGGCGCAGCCGCCGGGCAGCGACACCTGTGCGCGTCCCCACCGGGCCAGCAGCGGGCCGAGCACGAGAATGGACGCCCGCATCGTCTTGACCAGTTCGTACGGCGCCTCGCAACTCTGCACGCCTCTGACCGTCGCCCACAACCGATGGTCCCGTTCCCCGGACCACCGGGCCTCCACGCCCAACCGCCGCAACAGCTCGGCCATGGTGTGGATGTCGACAACGCGCGGGATGTTCGAGAGTTCGTAGTCGCCGTCGCCCAGAAGGACCGACGCCATGATCGGCAGAGCGGCGTTCTTCGCCCCGCTGACCGCGACCTCGCCCGCCAATGGCCGACCGCCTTGAACAATGATTTGGTCCATTGAAAGTCAGGGGGAGCGTGCTCAGCCCCCCCTGACAACCCCCATCGCCATACGCGTCAACCCCATGGCTCGCGTGTCACATCGACGCTCGGCCTGCCCGGCAGGGACGTGCAACGCATCGTTCATTTGAAAGCAGGTGGAGCGAGCTCAGCTTCTCCTAGACCTTTGTCTCGGGGGCTTCCGCCCCTGCACCCCGGCCCCATCGCCTTACGCATCATCCTCATGGCTCGCGCGCCACGCTTGCGCTGGGCCTACCCGGCAGGATAGTGCAACGCTTTTTCATTTGAAATCAGGGGGAGGGTGCGCTTCAACGCGGCCATGTCATGGGCCATGGCTCTTACTCAGATTCCACTCATGCTGAACCCTCGCGTTGAACCGCATTCGCAGGCGCCTCCTGCGAGGCTTCATTCAGCTCCCCTGACAACCCCCAATGATCGTTATGCTCTAGACAGCACGACTACGCGATCAATGCCCGCCAGATCCTTCTCGATCGCCTCCACCCGCCAGCCAGCCTCCCGCGCGCGGTCCGACACGCCAGCGGCCTGGCCGATGCCAACTTCCAGCATCAGCCATCCCCCCGGCTGGAGAGACCCGGCCGCCGACCAGACGAGCCGGTCGATCACGGCAAGACCGTCCGCTCCGCCGTCGAGCGCAACGCGGGGTTCATGGTCGCGGATCTGACAATCTAGCGTCTCCATGGTCGCCGTCGGAATATACGGAAGATTGGCGACGATCAGATCGACGCACAGGCCCCCCCGCCGCAGCGGTGCGCACAGATCCCCCCGACGCGGCGTGATCCGGCCGCCCAGCCCGTGACGGATGATGTTGCGCCGGGCCACGGTCAACGCGTGCGCCGAGCAATCGATCGCCTCGCCGGCGGCCGTCGTCACCGTTGCGGCAATCGCCACGGCCGCACACCCGCTGCCGGTGCCCACATCGGCGAACCGAACCATTCGGCCAAGGCGTCGTTGCACGTCTCGAAGACGCGCCACCGCCAGTTCGACAAGCAACTCGGTCTCGGGGCGGGGTATCAGGACTCCGGGACGGACGTCAAACTCCATGCCGAAGAATTCCACCCGCCCGCGCAGATACTGCAGCGGCTCGCCCATCTGGCGGCGGAACAGCAGGGCGTCGAAGCGGCGCTGCACCGCGGGCGGAACGTGCAGGCTTGGTTCCCGATAGAGTGCCAGTCGATCCGCAGACAGCTGGTCGGCCAGCAGCAGCTCCGCGTCCAGACGCGGATCGGCAACGCCGGCTGCGGCCAACCGGCTCGCGCCCCTGGTCACGGCTCCGCCGATCGTCAAGGATGAACGGGGCTCTGCAGACTTGCGTTTCATCGTGGTGACGGCATTGTGGATCAGTGACTCGACGCCGGCGCCGGCGATTCCAACTGCCTGGCCTGTTCGGCTGCGGCCAATGCGTCCAGCACCTCATCCAAATCCCCCTCGATAACGTCCGACAAACGGCGCAGAGATAAGCCGATCCGGTGATCGGTCACGCGGTTTTGTGGAAAATTGTAGGTGCGGATCTTTTCGCTCCGGTCGCCGGTCCCGATCTGCGTCCGGCGATCCTTAGCGATCTCCGCGTTTTGAGCAGCCCTGGCGGTTTCCAACAGGCGCGACCGGAGCACCCGCAGCGCCTTGGCCTTGTTCTTCAATTGCGAGCGTTCGTCCTGACAGCTGACCACCACGCCGGTCGGCACATGGGTGATGCGCACCGCCGAATGGGTGGTGTTCACGCCCTGACCACCCGGCCCGGACGCGCAGAAGGTGTCGATGCGCAATTCGCTGGGGTCGATTTGCAACTCGATCTCCTCGGCTTCCGGCAGCACCGCCACCGTGACGGCCGATGTATGGACCCGTCCGGAGGCTTCCGTCTCGGGAACCCGCTGGACGCGGTGGACCCCGCGCTCAAACTTGAGCCGGCTGTATGCCCCCTTCCCCTCAACCAGCAAGATCACTTCTTTAAATCCCCCCAAGCCGGTCGGGCTGGAGGTCATCAATTCCACCCGCCACTTCCGCCGCTCCGCGTACTTGGTGTACATGCGCATCAAGTCGGCGGCAAAGAGCGCGGCCTCCTCCCCGCCGGTCCCGGCCCGAATCTCAATAAAGACGTTCTTCTGGTCCCGGGGATCCTTCGGCGTCAGGAGTGCCGCCAGCTCTTCTTCGAAACTGGTCCGTTTGCGGTGGAGCTCTTCCAGTTCCTGGGCAACCAGCGCCCGCAGCTCCGATTCCGCGCCGCTGTCCCGTGCCATGGCTTCGGTCTCCCCGATCGTGCGCTCGAGCCGTTGAAACGCTTCGTACCGATCGACGATCTCGGCCAGGCCGGCCCGTTCCTTGGCGTACCGTTGCACCAGGTCCTGATCGGCGAACACGGCGGGGTCGCCAAGCAGCTGGGCCAGTTCATGGTACCGGCGGCTGATCGACTCCAGCCGTTGGATCAGGGCTGTGCTGCCGACCATGAGAACGGATTCCACTTATTTTCGCCGTGCCGCAGGCTTTTTCGCGTATTTCTTGCGGAAGCGCTCCACCCGTCCCTCCGTGTCAATGATCTTTTGGGTCCCGGTGAAAAACGGGTGACACGCCGAGCAGATTTCAATCCGAATGTCCTGGAGTGTTGATCTCGTCGTCAACACCGTCCCGCAGGCGCAGGTGATCGTCGCCGTCTGATAAGCGGGATGTAATCCTGCTTTCATGTACCATTCCTCCGTCCGTTTACCGCAAAGCACCCGGACATCGACCGGGCGCACGAAACCCCTGATGGGAATTTTCTAATATATCAAATTGTTGGCCGCGATGGAAGGGAAAACGCTACCCGGGGGATAATCCCGGGGACAAGGCGGGAACGCCGGAACTACTTGTTCATCGATTCCAAAAACTCCTTATTGGAGCGGGTGCCCCTCATTTTATCCAGAAGAAATTCCATGCTTTCGACCGGGCTCAACGTGCTCAACACCTTGCGGAGAATCCAAGTCTTGTTCAGATCGTCCTTTTCGACCAGCAGCTCCTCTTTTCGGGTCCCGGAGAGGTTGATGTCGATCGCCGGGAAGATCCGCTTGTCGGCCAGCCGCCGGTCAAGGTGGACCTCCATGTTGCCCGTCCCCTTGAATTCCTCGAAAATCACGTCGTCCATCCGGCTGCCGGTGTCGATCAGCGCTGTGGCCATGATCGTCAGGCTGCCGCCGTTCTCGATGTTGCGGGCCGTGCCGAAAAACCGCTTGGGCCGCTGCAGGGCGTTGGCGTCAAGCCCGCCGGACAGCACCTTGCCGCTGGCGGGAATGATGGCGTTGTAGGCGCGGGCCAAGCGGGTCACGCTGTCGAGCAGGATGACGACATCCCGTTTGTGCTCAACCAGCCGCTTCGCGCGTTCCAAAACCATTTCTGCCACCTGGGCGTGGCGTTGCGGCGGTTCGTCAAATGTCGAGCTGACGACTTCTGCGTGCACCTGCCGCTGCCAATCGGTGACCTCTTCCGGCCGTTCGTCGATCAGCAGAACAATCAGCACGATTTCCGGATGGTTTTTCATGATCGCCTTCGCGATCGCCTGGAGCAGCATCGTCTTTCCGGTGCGCGGCGAGGCCACGATCAATCCCCGCTGGCCCTTGCCAATCGGGGTCATCAAATCCATGACCCGCATGGAGAAATCCTCGGAATCGTACTCCAGGCGGATTTTCTCCATCGGGTAGAGTGGCGTGAGATTGTCGAACAAGATTTTGTCGCGCGCGGCCTCCGGCTCCTCATAGTTGATCTTTTCCACCTTGAGCATGGCAAAGTAGCGCTCGGATTCTTTCGGCGGACGGATCTGGCCTGAGACCACGTCGCCGGTGCGCAGGCCGAAGCGCCGGATCTGCGAGGGGGAGATGTAAATATCATCCGGTCCAGGCAAATAATTGTAATCGGGGGAACGCAAAAATCCAAACCCATCGGGAAGAATCTCCAGGACGCCTTCGCCGGAGATCACCCCGTCCTTGTCCGACTGGGCCTGGAGGATGGCAAAGATTAACTCTTGCTTCCGCAGATTGCTGGCGCCCTCAATACTGAGGTTGTGCGCGAGATCGTTCAGCTCCGCGATGCTTTTCTCTTTGAGTTCGGCCAGGTTCATACCCCCTCCCTCGGTTCCAGTGCGGCCGTTTTGATCGGCCGGCAGGGCTTTGATCTGTTCACTGCGCGCCTGGCGAGGTGCCGCTTTTCCGGTTGTCATCGTGTCTGCCTCATGGGGAATGCTCCTAGCGGGGTTCGCGTTGCATGTGCGTGTATGTAATGCCGGAACGGCTGGGCGTATCTCGACCCGGGTTCGTCGGTCAGTTCCGTTCCATGTTCCGGTCGTCAGAAGAAAAGGGCGGCGTTGATACACGCTCGTCTGGTCGTCGGGATCGATCCCTCACCGTTGAATGGCGCGTGTGTGCTGGATGTTGTTGGTCAGACGGAAATTCGCGTCACTGCTTCGCGATGAGAAGAATAACGGTCACAGCTAACGAAGAATATTGTAATGGGCATTGACCGGCCTGTCAAGTGGTTTCTCGTTCGACCGGCGCGAGGGCCTGACCGGCCTTGTCAGCTCGGGTGCTTGGCGCATCGAAACCCTGCGTCAGGAAACCCAAGCTCGGGCTCTGAATTCAGCCGGTGTGCCGCACGATAGAAATAACTCAGCGCATAATGGCCTGCGCCGCCCCAACTGCCCCCGCGCAGCACCTTGGTCTTCTGGCCGAACGCATCGGATTGGTAATGACTTCCGGGATAGGGTTGATACCAGTCGGCCGTCCACTCCCAGACATTACCGGCCATGTCGTCGACTCCGTACGGACTGCGACCTTGGGGAAAACTGCCGACCGGCGCCAAGTCGTTGACGCCGGACCCTCCCGTATTGGCCTTCTTTTCATCGAATTCATTGCCCCATGGAAATTCCAGCCCGTTTGGGCCACGCGCGGCCTTCTCCCACTCTGCCTCCGTGGGCAGTGCCTTGCCCGCCCATTTACAAAACCGGTCTGCGTCATACCAGTTCACACCCGTCACCGGGTAGTTGTCACGACCAACGGGCGGTTTTCCATCCATCCAGTCTCCAGGCGGTCGGGCCCCCGTGGATTGAATGAATTTCAGGTATTGGGCATTGGTGGTTTCGTATTGATCGATGAAGTAGGTCGGTAGGGCAACGGTGTGGGCAGGGTGTTCGTCCTGATACAATGGCTTGACCATCCCGAACTCCGCCGTTTTCCCCTCGGTGTCTTCCTTGTCGCTCCCCATGATGAACGGGCCGGCTGGAATGCGGATCATGCCGTTCGGAACAGCCTCCTTCTGATGACAGCCCGTCAACGCAGGGCTGAAGACAACACCCGCATACAGCAGGACACACATGAGCCGGACCGCCAGCATACGGACGACATTATGGTTCTGCATCTTTGGCACAGCGAAACCCAAATCCCTGGTTTTTTGTCGTTGGTTTGAAGTAGCCCCTGTTAAAGGTTAATGCGCTGATTCCACACCGGTAGAACGAGCAATCGACCCAGGAACCACCCCTGAGGACCTTGTATTCTCCTGTGAAATAGTGCGCTGTGGGAATGGGGCTCCCCGGGTAGGGTTTCGCCCAGCTATCCGTCCATTCCCAGACATTGCCGGCCATATCGTAGACCCCGTATGGACTGCGACCCTGCGGAAAGCTGCCGACCGGCATTGTTCCGACCGAATGCGATTGTGGCATGTTGGCCTTTCTTGGATCAAACTCATTTCCCCAAGGATAGAGCCTGCCATCGGTTCCCCTCGCCGCCTTTTCCCATTCTTCCTCCGTGGGGAGTCGTTTGCCGGCCCACACGCAATAGTCGTGGGCATCATTCCACGTCACGAACACGACAGGATGACTGCGTTTCCCAGGCGGGTATGTTCCATTCTCCCAGTCATCGGGTAGTCGACGATTGGTAGCGTCAACAAATAATTTATATTGTCCGTTTGTTACTTCATACGTGTCGATCTGAAACGCCGGAAGTGAAATGGTGTGGGCTGGTTTTTCATCGGGATGCCGATTGTCGTACCCGATGATAAACGGCCCGCCGGGAATATTCACCATCCCTGCCGTCCGAACCCGCTGCGCGTGCCCGTTTGAAGGATGCGCTCTCGCGGCAACCCGAAGGGGAACGGCGGAACCGTCGGGCGTATGACAGCCCACACATTTCTTGCCTTTCGGGACGTCCCCGTCTACGATCCGACCATTGGACTGGTGACAAATCGGGCAGCTCAAAACGGATCTGATCACCGGATATGAACCGTCATCCTCAAGTGGCGGGTAGCCATTTGCCCGCGGTACGCCGGAAATAAAGACCAACACCAACACAAGCCATACGACATGCCAGGGCCCAGTACGTGGGACAAACACGGACGGGATGATACTGAAATTATTTTTTTAAAGTCAAGAAACTGTCTATGATGTTTTTGTAGATTAATAGTTTTAATAGTACCTAGTAGTGCTGTTCATTCTGTGGAAAAGCGAGTCAGTAATATGGAAACGCGCGCGAAACGAACCAGGAAGACCTGTGAACCGGCGTGGCACGTATTACCCCGTATCTGAATCCTTGATTCATGGTGAATGATTTGCTATAGTAGCATCCACTTCTTATTGACGTGGTTATCGTCGGTGTCTCAGTCGACAAGAGCGATATTTATATATACAACTCATTGATAGTAAATAGAAATAAGTTATTCACACCTGTTGAAAATCCTGTGAGTAAGTTATGGAGTTTCAAGTCGGCGACCAGGGTATACTATATTGGAACACGTGTGCTGATCGTATACGAGCCATCATTTCTCCCCAGAGTTATGAGGCGTGGGTGAGACCCAT